>NZ_CP171148.1:0-300000 GCF_043099725.1 Nostoc sp. C110
AGTCCATTCCGTTAGTTTCAGTGCAGATGGTCATATTTTGGCTAGCGCTAGTCACGATCACACAGTCAAGCTATGGAATGTTGACACAGGACAATGCTATTTAACGCTGCAAGGTCATACTGACTCAGTACATTCTGTTACCTTCAGTTTGGATGGACACATTATTGCTAGCGGCAGTGATGATCAAACGGTGAGAGTGTGGGATGTTGCCACAGGTAAATGCATTAGAACTTTGAAAGGACATAGCAGCCGAATATGGACAGTTGCACTAAGTTCTGACAAAGACAGCTACATTCTGGCTAGTGGCGGTGATGACCAAAAAGTTATGCTATGGAATGTCAGTACTGGGAGTTGTATTAGGATTTTTCAGGGTTATTGTGATGGGGTTTGGTCTGTTGCCTTCAGTCCAGATGGTTATACCCTGGCTAGCAGTGGATCTAACAAAATTGTCAGGCTTTGGGATGCTAGCATCGGTAAATGTATTCAAACTTTGCGAGGACACAATAATCGAGTAACATCAGTTTCCCTTAGTCCAGATGGTCGAATTTTGGCTAGTGGTAGTGAAGACCAAACGGTGAAATTGTGGGATACTAATACTGGACAATGTTTCACGACCTTAAATGGGCACAGTAACCGGATATTAGCTGTTTCCTTCAGCCCAAATGGTCTGATTCTGGCAAGTAGCAGCGACGATCGCACAATAAAGCTATGGGACACCAGTACGGGGCAATGCATTAATACCTTGAATAGACAAAGCCATCGGGTTTGGTCTATCGCCTTCAGCCCAGACGGTCAGATATTAGCTAGTGGTTGTCATGACCAAATAGTAAAGTTGTGGGATGTCAACACTGGTCAATGCCTTCAATCCCTCCAAGGACATACTGATTGGCTGTGGTCAGTCAGCTTTAGTGCAGATGGGCAGTTTCTAGCGAGTGGCAGTAGTGATCAAACAGTGAAGTTGTGGGACGTGAGAACAGGTAAACACCTTAAAACTCTACAAGGTCATACCAGTTCTGTCTACTCAGTTAGCTTTAGTGCAGATGGACGCCTTCTAGCAAGTGGGAGTGGCGACCAAATGGTGAAGTTATGGGATATTAGTAGTGGACAATGCCTCAAAAGTTTGTCAGGACATACCAAGTGGGTTTGGTCACTTGCCTTCAGTGCCCACGATCAAACTCTGGCTAGTAGTAGCCAAGATGATACTATTAGAATATGGAATGTGAAGACTGGAGAGTGTCTAAAAATTTTGAGGAATGATAGACCCTATCAAGGCATGAACGTCACTGGCATTACAGGTATAACGGAAGCTCAGAGAGCCTCACTGAAAGCTTTAGGAGCAGTTATTCATGGAGAAGACAATCCTAAAGTTGTAAGCTGAAAAGCCTGGATGATCGTAGAAAAAACTAAATAACTTTTTTCAAGACTTAGCTTTTTGATAGACGCAAGAATTTGTTTCCAGTCTTCTGAAATTCATAGGGTGCTTGTCTAATTTCTACTTTATATCCCTGCTTGATGAGTTGGTTGATGACTGGCAGCAAAAATGGAGATGGCTTTCCAGAAGTGTTTAACAGTGGAAAAATGCGTGTCTCTATAGCAACTCGACACATTTCTGCAATAGAAGCGAGATGGAACTCTTCAGATAGGTGTTCAGAATAGATGAATAAGAAATGAGAACACAAGGCTAAATCAAATTGCTGATCAGCAAATGGTAAAGTAGGTAGCTCACCTATAACATAACGTTTTTCCTGAATTCCTAAAGTAAAGTCTTCAATGAATTCCTGCATTGCGGATCTTCTAATGTTTAGTAACTGGCTTGGCGATTGAATATCCTGCCAAACAAAATTATCTGGATTTCCTTGCACCGCATTCATGACTTCACGGTTAGCTTCTTGGATGCGTTGAGTAATCTCACTCTTACTTAATTTGTAAATGGGATCGCAAGAAACAACATTGCCTCCTCGACGGGTTATCTCAACATTAAAGCTCGCAGGGCCACCTGCACAGTCAATAATTTTCAGCTTGACATCTTCAACAGTTAGACCAAACATTTTGATGTATTCCTCAGTAGAACGTCCCCAGATAAGGATGTTCTCAAACTTAATTCCCATAACTTTGATCCTAAGATTTACATTATTAATTCAAAACTCTGGACTTTGCCTATCAATAACTTCAAAAACAGGCATAAGTACAATTGTTGCCCTAACTTTACGCTCATCTTTGTATCTATCAACCGCCCATCCAACTGTACCTAAAACACCAAGCGCCAACATCCCTAATACAGCAGAAGGTTCGGATATAGGTACTGGTTTCACGGCTGAAAAAGCTAATTCTGCAATTAGCTTTTGAGCAGCGGTTGTAGGATGAACTTGATCCCAAAATAAAAAATTATCTGGATCACAAGCAACCAGTTGCTTGTGAAGATTGATGGATACTACTGATAAGTCTCCAATACAAGAATCAGTCACATTTGTAAAACCGAATTCTTCTGGAGCAGCGATGATTCTATTGAATAGAGAATTAACATCAAGAGGAATGATATTAATATCAGGGCTGAGTTGCTGGCTCAAAAAGTTGAGATTTGCAGTTAAAATGGAGTTGTGTGCATTGGTAAAAGTGCTTAGTAAGCTGTAATCTTGATTATTGCCGCCTGTAACTGGGAACTTTCCTAAATCTGGTAAGTTAACCACTAAAAAGTTTTTAGCACCAACAGCAGCAAGTGATGTCACAGCCATTGATAAATTGTTGACTGTTTCATTAGGATTGGGAACGTTACCAAAAAAATAATCTAAATAATCATTTGTACCAGCCCAGATGACGTAGAGGGCGTTCGGGTTTACAGAAGTATTTGCTGATGTAAAGCTATTTATCTGTTGCTGCAATCCTGGTAAACTAGAAAGACCAATATTTTTAGACCCTGTGGTTGCCCCACCATAGGCAAAATTGTTGTTTAGATTCAACTTTAATCCTAAATCAGAGGCGAGATATTCCACCCAAATTGGGCCATTGGAAAAACGCCCATTAAAGTAAGTTGGACTGGGAGGGATTATTCCGCCTGTGGCATTGAATACATTGCCTGTGTCAGAGAGGCTATCACCAAACACATAAATATCGTCATTATTCTGCGCTGAAACTTTGAGCGGAAAGATAAGAGATAAAATAAAAATTCCGGTCGCAAAAATTTGTTTCTTCACAAGCAAATACTCAAAAAAACTTGAAATATTGGTAAATATCCTTAACAAGAAGCAATGCTTCTGTCTTTAGAATTTGTCAGTGCCAAGTCAGATTCTATTTTATGGATAGGAGCAGAACCTAGTGCTACTTTGCCCCAACGCATCACACTAGCAGAGACGGCACCTGCTGCACCAAATCCATAAACAAGAACTAAGTCATTTTCACTAATTTTTCCTAACTGTGCAGCATGGTACATATTAACTATAGGAAGTACTGGCCCAATGTTTGCATATTGTGGATAGAGGTCGATTGTACGCTCTGGATCAATACCTAGTACGCGGGCACAGAAACGTGCGAACCAAGCCGTAGGTGTGTTGAAAATAAAAAAGTCTATTTGCTCAAGCGTCACACCTGCTGCATTAATAGCACCTTCACAACATGTGCGAAGAAACCCTACAGCCGTTTCCCGAGTTAACCTGTTTGCATCTTTGCTGACCTGCATACGAACCTGCAAGTTGCCCTGTATATTTTTGGCGATCGCAGGGTAAACTAAATCGGACAGCGCACCAGCATGAATAGTCTTAATACCAAGAATACCCTGATGTAATTCAAGTTTACTTACCACAAAAGCCCCGACACCATCGCTAAGAAACCATGAGGCAGTATCATCCTCAGGGACAAAGTGAGAGTAAGAGCATGAGATCACTACTAGTACATTGTGATACTGTCCTGCCGCAACCAAAGCATAAGCAGTCTGCAATGCAATGAGAGTGCTACCACAGCTAGCATCTAGATTCCAAGCTGCACCCTGCAAACCTAGCTCACGCGACAGAAAGGCAGCATCACCAAATCCGGTTTGTTTAGGCCAGACTGAGGCAACAAGCATCAGATCGACATCTTCCAGAGAAAGCTTTGCAGCCGCCAGAGTATCTTTTACCGCGCGGCACTGTAGCATCAGTGGTGACTCATTTGGACTGAGTACCCACCGTTGGACAGTCCCCCGAAAGGGATCTGATAGATAGGGCACCATCTCTAAGTCGAACTCATTCTTAGGGGTGGAGCTATCAAGAGAGAACCACCTTCCTAAACTTTTTTGCTCTGCTTGAGCAACCAATTCGGGGTATTTTTCTCTATAGTAATCGTTGTTACGTCTAATGCTAGGTAAGCTCACAGCCAGTGAGCGGATACCTACTGCGTGTTGTGCCATAAAAAACTTTTTATATACTAAGTTAGTAGTAATAATTTGTACTGCTCTGGCCAATCAAATTCTGAATCCGACTTTCAATTGGTGCAGGCTGAGTAGGGTCAATGACTACATCAACCACGAATGGAGCGCTCGCTGCCATTGCTTTCTCCAAAGCCACCTCGATGCCAGCTTCTCTCTCGACACGAATACCATCGGCTCCCATACCAGAAGCAATCTTCACAAAGTCGGTTTGGGGAATCTTTGCATCTACACCCTGGAAGCCCAACATTGCTATCCCTTGATCGCACATATTGTAGCATCCGTCATTAAGTACTATCCAGACAACTGGAATTTGGTACTTCACTGCTGTGCTGATCTCGTTATTCATTAACATGGCACCGTCACCAACAATGGCGATCGCTTTACCACGACGAGCTAGTGCCGCACCGACAACGCCAGTAGTAATATGCCCCATAGAACCGAAACCGCTACAGTTTCTGTAACGATGTGGCTTGGTAAACCGCAGCATATAATTTCCCCAAGCAGAGGAACTGCTTGCCTCGGCCATTACCAATACATCACTTGCGTCAACAATCAGTCTTTGAATAGTATCCATCAGTACTGCGGGACGCACTTTACCGTATGTACGTGGACTGATTGTACTGTATTCGGGTCTAGGCAGCATCGGTTTTGCTAACTGAACAGGCTGCTGCGGAAAGTATTTCAACAGAGCTTTGACAAACACTCTGATGTCAGATGGAATGGCAAAAGTCTCAGCAGATGGATATGCAGTTCCTGGGATCTCTGGGTCGATGTCAACATGCAAAAAGCCCCGCAAAGGCACCATCACAGGGAGCAAGAGTGATGTGCGTTCGCCTAAGCGTGTTCCCAGAACTAAGATGCGTAAAGGACGGTATTTCTGCATGTACTTGAGAACCGACTCATGCCCACCGAAGCCAGTGACACCAACAAACTGAGGATGATTCTCTGGAAAAATACCTTTAGCCCGTGGTGAACACATTACGGCAGCCCCTGTTCTCTCAGCAAGCTGGCGAATCTCTTTTGCAGCACCCCGTGCCCCGAAGCCTACCCAGATTGCAAAGGCTCCCTCAGAAAGTAACCGGACACATTCTCCGATTGTTTCTTCACTTGCCGTTGCTATCGCATGACACAGAGTTACTTGTGGCAAAGATGTTTTTACTGAACTTGTCTGGATATTTGTCGGAATACTGATATGAGCTACAAATCCTCCCGGTTGTGCTAGACCGAGGGCAAGCCTTCGAGAAACCTCTGGAAGTTCATCGCTGGATTCGAGGGTTGTTGCATAATGGAATATTGTCCCCGAAGTAAAAATATCTGCACTAGGCATTGTGTAGGCGCTAGTTTCTTGGCAAGCCCACCGACCACGCTGTGATGCTGAGGTTGAAGCTGATACGAAAATCACCTTAGCACCCTCCCAACGGGCAGCCAACAGCCCTGTCAAAGCATTGGTGATCCCCGGCCCTGTAGTAGTGAATACCACAACTGGGAGATCGCTAACAAAGTGCGCCTCAATGGCCGCAAAAGCTGCTCCAGCTTCGTGGCGAAAGTGCAGCACCTGGAGGGAACTTTGATGTAATGCAGCCCACACTGGGGCGATCGCACCTCCCGAAACACCAAAGGCATACTCTACTCCCATATCTCCTAGCATTTTAACCACTGCCTCTGCTACCGAAGAAGGTCTAGATGGCTTGCTGTGAGATTGCTGTTCAGTGGAGTTTAATTGTTCAGTGGTATTCGCTTGTGTGTCCTGAAATTTAAGATGCATACAAACTATACTTATTAGGAATAATTTCCCCTGTGAAGTAACATTATCCCACACGCTAAACTCAGCAATATTACTTTTTTTAGATAACTATCATACAAATTTTTTAGTACTGCTTTTGTAAAGCAGTTACTTAGAAACCTTAAAACGACCCTCACGCTTTGCCTTGCCAATCTTTTAGCAGTTGAAAATCTGATACAAGGAATGTCTAGAGAATTCAACATTATTATGTTGATGTAGCGATGCCTGTGGCGGGTTGCGCCAACGCAGATAGGTTAACCTGTTTTCCAGTTTATGAGAACTGAACACTATAGAATCAAGCTCTGGAGTATAAAAAGGTGATTAACTTCAATCAGTATAAAGCTTTAACTTTCGATTGTTATGGAACCCTGATTGATTGGGAGAACGGCATCTTAGGAGCGCTCAAGCCACTTTTGCTGGCACACAACACTGATTTAGATGACGATCGAATTCTGGAACTTTTTGCTGAATTTGAAGCAGAACTGGAAAAGGGTGATTATATCAAATATCGAGAAGTTTTGAAGAGAGTAGTCGAGAAATTTGGTGAACAATTTGGCTTTGAGCCAACTGTCAAGGAACTAAATTCAATTGCTGATTCGATTCAGCATTGGCTACCTTTCCCCGATACAGTTGAGGCACTTAAAACCCTCAAGCAAAAGTTTCAACTGGTAATTATCTCCAATGTAGATGACGATCTATTTGCTTTTTCTGCAAAATACTTGGAGGTAGAATTTGACCAAATAATCACAGCAGAACAAGCAAAAAGTTACAAACCCTCCTTAAACAACTTCAGACTGGCTATTGAGAGAATTGATTTGCCGCTAGAGCAGATATTACATGTTGCTGCTAGTGTATATCACGATATCGTTACAGCCAAATCTCTGGGACTATCAACAGTCTGGGTAAACCGTCGAGCAGAGAAAAAAGGATCAAAAACCACAGAATCAGCATTAAGTCAACCTGACTTAGAAGTGCCTGATTTAAAGACTCTTGCTGCTTTGAGTTCAGAGAAATGATACTGAGCAATAAGTGCTGAGTACTCAGCACTGTTTCGATGGGGATCTGTATCTGTAATGATTAGAACTCGAAGAGCTTTCATGCCAAGGAGTAGTCAAAAAACGAAACAGGGATTGCAACATAGATTGATTTTGCTTTACCCTGGAAAAATTACTACACCAGTTTGACGGCATGTTCGACCTCCTTTTGAGGGCGACACGCAAGGCACGAGTAAATCTTGTAGCAACGCTCTCTTTCTGGCTCTCCTTTCCTCAGCGCTTTGCCGATAAACTTGTTCAATAAAACACTTTGATAGCCTAAAACGATGAAAGCATCTGCTAATTTCGACTTTGAAGACGAGAAATTTAATGCACCGCCTTCTCAAGTCATCCCTTGGTGTCAGATGATTAATCCTCGGTATGGCACAGATGGTATGCAATCCCACGGTTTGGCGATTAAGCTAGATAACGCCAATGCTGTCGGCTTTGTGCCAGATGATAATTGGCAGCAGGTAGAGCATGAATTTAGCTCTGGAGTCGAAACAGTCTTTATTAGCACTACTCCAAACTTGGTTTTAGTGCGTCGAGGGCCATTGTCTGTTAAGGATCGGGAAAGTGGTCTAAAATTGGGTACGCTTAAAGAGAATTATGATGCCTTTTTAGCAGATAAACTTAAATTTAAAACCTTTACTCGCTATCTAATTTTTATAGTGGGCGAGAATAAAAAGTTTTTACACGAATCACCACTACAACTAACTCTTAATGGTGCTGCCGGAGCGAGTTTCAGCAAAACCTACTGCGAATATCAACAAGGTAAAGTAGTTAGTGGATTCGTGGCTGAACTAGAAAAAGCTTATGCTGTTTACCGCAAGCAACCTTTAACGCCAAAAGGTCCTTTGTTCCATGCTCACGGGATTTTTTGCCCGATAATTGAGTGTGAAGAAAGAGGTATTGAACCAAATACAGTTCTAGTCGCTTCAACTGTAGACTACAAACATCCCACGGTAGGAACTTTAACTCAATATTTAATAGCTTCGGATTCTCTGGAGTCTGCAATGATTTGCAAGACTTTTGAAGAATACAAAGACTTTGGGAAGGAACCTGTAAAATCAGAAACGCCTAAATTGGCAATGGCAGGAGTTTCTAACTCTTATGTTTATGCCGATGAAGATGATTTTGCTTATCCGCCGTATTAAGTGGGAATGGGGAATGGGGAATTGGGCATTAGCCTGGATTTCTCACTTGTGAGAAATCCAAGGGGTGTGGGAGGATGGGGAAGAAGTCTTGCCCCCCACACTCCCCACACTCCCCACACTCCTCTTCTCCCTCTGCTTCCCCTGCCCTCTGCCTCTTCTACCCAATACTTATTCTTTGAGCAGCAAATAATATAGTGAACCATTGCCGCCTGTGATGCCAGCGCGATCGCCTGCTAGTTTACCAGACCCCATGAAATAATCCACCCGGCCCGGGCCTTTGATAGCGCTTCCTGTATCCTGATCAAGCACAAAGCGGCTGACAGTACGCCTCTCTAGTTTGCCCCGACTGGCGGGATAGGGAAATGAATTGTAAATCAGAGCTAGCGCTCCCGGTGGCATGAGAGACTTATCTGTAGCAATGGAACGTTCTGCTGTCACTGGCACATGAATACTACCAGTTGCTGGTCTACCACTTGTTTCTTGGAAGAAAATAAATCGTTCCCATCGGGGCAGATAATTGTTCAACTCCTGGGGTTTTTGCCGGAAATAACTAATTAGACGTGGCATTGTCAAACCATTTAGTGGCAGTTTGCCATCTTTGGCTAGTTCTTTGCCGATACTAGTCCAGGGGTAATCTGTTCCACCTGCATAGCCAACTGACGTTGTTTTGCCATTAGTTAACTTAATTTGAGCAGAACCTTGGATATGTACCATGTATGCGTCGAGGCGATCGCGGAACCAAAGCAGTTCTAAACCGCGCAATTTGCTCTTATTCCCTTGTAAACCATCTTTCCCTTCCAAATCAATTCGTTTTGGGTGGGGTTTTGGCCATTGGCTGAAATCAGTTGGTAGCCGATAAAGAGGATACTTATATATTGCAGTTTTGACACGGCTAGCGGTGTAAACAGGTTCGTAGTAAGCAGTGAATTTAACAGTACCCTTGCCATCGTTGCCTACAGACTGGTAAAAGACAAACTCACGGCGGACAGCGGCTTGTAATTGGGCGGGTGACTTAGAACTGACAACCAGTTGACGGAAACGTAACAAACTCCGGCGGACGCGATCAAGGGTAATTTCCTTGATTGGATAATTCTGATATGCTGCGATCGCTTCACCTTTTGTTAGGTAGATCAGACTGTTATCAATGGAAGCCAACAACGCATTGCGATCACCTCCGGTGGGCGAAGCGCCAACGCCTGTTTTACCTGTTTGACCCCAAATTTGATCATCCCAACCCAAGCACCTCTGCTGGAGCGTACAATCGCTTCCTATGGCGATCGGTTTTAGCGGCGGTGTTATCTCTGGAGTGATTGGTATTGGCACCGGAGAGAGATCGGGAGTAGTCGGTATTGGCAAGGGCAGTAAGTTAGGAACCTGAGCAACAGCTGACCAAAGAGGGTTTACAAGGACAACTCCCAGACTGAAGGAAAGTAAAGCAAGGGTTTTTCTCATCATTTAGTTGAATCTTTCAACACTGGAACTAAAAATAGGTTCTACCCGGATTGCCACAACCCGAGAAGGTCTTACTACCATATATTCCCCTTGAATATTTTTGATCGGCACACTAATAAAGTCATTGGAAGCAGATTTTGGCACAAGTTCGCCGCTATACCACTTCTGAAACTCTTGAATAGTAGGAAAACGTACTTCTTCCCGGTGGCCGCTTTCCAGTAGGAGGTATACGGCATATTCATTTGGAGTTCTAGCCATAAGATTGAACCATTTAAAAAAACATTCAACCCATTGTTAACCACGTAACCCCTGAATGAAAAGGGTAAGCATACGGGAGGTGGGGATGAGGGAAGAAGTAAGGGAGCAGGGGGCAGGGGAAGCAGAGGGAGAAGAGGAGTGTGGGGAGTGTGGGGAGTGTGGGGAGTGTGGGGAGTGTGGGGGGCAAGACTTCTTCCCCATCCTCCCACACCCCTTGGATTTCTCACTTGTGAGAAATCCAGGCTAATGCCCAATTCCCCATTCCCAATTCCCCATTCCCCATGCCCAATTCCCAATTCCCAATAACTCCTCACTTTAGACGGCTAATCCTTTAATCAGTTCCTTCAAGAGTGTAAGTTTACATTAGCTCCTGCATAACTCTCCAATCAACCTCTGATAAGTCATTGGCATTGTTAAACAACAGTTAGTTATTCAGGAGGCGAAATTTATGAAACTTTACTATCGTGGTCTGAGCTACGAATACAACCCAAGCAAATTTGCCAGCAAAAAAACAGAACAGCCCTTTCAACCAGTTCCTCAACTCGGCCCAGCTTATAATTTAATGTACCGTGGGGTTAATTATTGTGTTGATCCAAATTCAAAATCGACAGAAGTTCCTCTATCACCAGTAGCTTATAAATTGAGCTTTAGGGGAATTACCTACTTTGTAAATAAAACTGCACAGGGAGACGTGACTGTAGTCTCTCAACCAGCAATAAATTCAAAAGTTGGGGCACTGCCGATTTCTGAACAATTAAAACTTCAATAATATTGGTTAGGTTACAAGCTCATCTGAAGTCTAGGGAGTCATGAATTTGTGTGTAGTACAATCCTCAAAAAACCTTTGAATTTTAGCATTATCTACCTCAAATTCATCTTGCCAAAACTGGTAGTTGTGCCAAGATGAATTTGAGGACTTAAGGCAAGTGAGACAATGTTAGGACAATTATTAGACGGACGTTACCAAGTCCTCCAAGTCTTAGGTGGAGGTGGATTCGGTCAAACCTATATAGCTCAAGATACCCATCGGCCAGGTTTCCCGAAATGCGTTGTCAAACACCTTAAGCCTGTCACTCGTAGCCCCGAATTTCTCGAAACTGCTAGACGGCTATTTACCAGTGAGGCAGAAACACTAGAACAACTGGGCAACCATGACCAAATCCCTCGGCTTTTAGCCTATTTTGAAGATAACCAAGAGTTCTTTTTGGTGCAAGAGTTTATTGAGGGGCATACTCTAAAAGCAGAACTCTTACCGAATCAACTTTGGACAGAAAATCAAGTAATTCAACTTCTGCAACAGATGTTGGGTATTCTGCAATTTATTCACAGCCACAACGTTATCCATCGAGATATCAAACCAGACAATATAATCAGGCGGCAAAAAGACGGTAAGTTAGTGCTGATTGACTTTGGTGCAGTTAAACAAGTCCAAACTCAACTGCTTACAGTTTCAGGGGGCACGGGGGCTACTATTATCATTGGCACCCCAGGATATATGTCTACAGAACAGGGGCAAGGTAAGCCCCGTTCTAACAGCGATATTTATTCTTTGGGTATTATTGGTATCCAATCGCTGACGGGGTTACATCCTATCAACTTTGAGGAAGATCCAGATACTGGTGAAATTTCTTGGCAACATCAGGCTAATGTCAGTTCTGAGTTGGTATCTGTGCTATCTAAGATGGTGCTACATCACTTTAAACAGCGCTATCAATCTGCGGCTGAAGTTTTACAGGTGCTTAAGCATCTTGATAGTAAAGTAGCAGCGCAATCACTTCAATCAGCATCTTTTAGACAATTATCTCAAGCTTCGCTTTCTCAACAAAACTCAATTGGGTATCCGCCTGCTTCAATCCTGTCTACGGAAAATTATAGCCGCTTAGAAAAGATTCTTTTGGAATTTGTCGGCCCCGTTGCCTCAAGATTACTCCAACAAGTTGCGGCATCAGTACCCAACTGCGAAGAATTAATTAATCAATTAGCCCTTCATCTTCGAGGAAATCAACAAATTGATTTTAAGAAGAAAACAATGTTTCTACTAGAGAAGCCTACTCTACTACAGGAATTTACTGTTAAATCTGAAATTCAGTCCAATAATTTACCAAGCCAAGAATCTCAAGTAATCAGCGATAGCTTTGTGCATCAGTGTGAGCGGGAATTGGCTGATTTAATAGGCCCAATAGCTAAGTTTCTAGTCCAAAAAGCTGTTAAGTCATCTGGGCAAATTTCTCATGCAGAATTTGTGCAACTTTTAGCATCACAAATTCCCGAACCTCAAAAAGCTTTGAAATTTCAGCAACGCTTACTTTCTTAAATTTTTCACTCATAGCGCAATCTTGTTCAGTTATACCATTTCTTTGTGAAGCTGGGCCAAATCTATTAATTTATTATTTCTTCTCTTCGAGACGCTTTGCGTTGGCGGAAGCCTCTCGTAGAGATGGCGGTTCGTTCTTTATTTCTCGTACTTTTTTATCCAAGTCAGTTTTTTTATGAACCGCAGAGGCGCAGAGGACACAGAGAGAATAAAGAAATCCTTAATGGAAGCGTATGGTTTTGGCTTTAACAGATTCATAATCTAAAATCCAGAATTGTGTTAGCTTTGGTTATTCAACATCTCCATAGCTATTTTTAAGCTTGATTTCATGCGATTAAATGCTTCTGCTAACCCACCAATCTCATCATTAGAGCTT
Source organism: Nostoc sp. C110 (assembly GCF_043099725.1). GTDB lineage: Bacteria > Cyanobacteriota > Cyanobacteriia > Cyanobacteriales > Nostocaceae > Nostoc > Nostoc muscorum_A. The sequence goes on from NZ_CP171148.1 coordinate 12,774, forward strand.
TCTTCAAAATCAGCGCTCATATCACCAACACTAACTTTTTGGGCTATTTTTTCAATTCTTCTGATGCGCTGAATAACATATTTTTTGATTAAGAAGTTAATTAAGAAAACTACGCTCGCAAAGATAGTTATTAAAAGCCCCATGATTAATACCCAAGTCCGTTTGGCATTGGCAAAAATCTCTTGGGAAGGAACAGAGATTATTTGAGCAGAAACAATCTGATTAAGTTGCCAGCCAAAACCATTTTCCGAACCATAAGTTGCCAACTGACTCTTAGGAGCCTGATCTGGTGTAGAATGACATCGCAGACATTTCTGTTGTGTAATCTTTAATGGTTGCGCTATGTAAAATACTTCGCCTTCTGATAATTTCCGAAAGCCTGTAATTTCTTGAGTTTTGGATTCATTGCGAAAATGTTCTACAAGTTGAGTTTCAAAATTATCAGCTTTATCCGCTAAATTTGTTGGATTAAGTGTTGCATCTTTATGAAAAAAGTTTTTATATTCAGGCTTTTTACGAAAATTCTCAAAGACTTCTTTAGAAGAAAAAGTTGGTACAATTTCAGGCATGAACGTTGGGTTAGTATCTAGTCTAGGTTCTAACAAGGGATCTATCCGATTTTGTGTATAATCTCTAACTGCGTTCACCATTTGAATGAGAATCTGCGCTTGAGAAGTTACTTCATTTTGCGCTCTCCCCTGAAGTACACTGGATAAGGCAATCCCACTTCCCACAATACTGACTATGAAAACTAATATTAAAAGTAAGTTAAATTTAGCACCGATTTTTAAGTTTTTTAATGTAATGTTGTTTAACATAACCTAACCAATAAAGGTGGTATCTGAGTTTGTCTAATATTTATTTATACTTGTTAGAAAGCATCTCAACAATATTTAAATAAATATTAACTTTTTGCCGCAATATAACCTATTTAGGCAGCAGTCAAACTTATCTAAATTAGTTCTGAAAACCAAGTTACTTCCTTAACCAATAATTAGTGATGTTTTTGCGACTTCCCCGACGTTTATTTCTGTTTAATCTGCTAGGTTTGACATTTGCTGCTTGTCAATCACCAAATGATATTAATGGTACGTTAACTGTTGGTGTTCTCAACTATGGTGGAGGCGAACAGATAATTAATCAATATGCTAAATTTAATAGTTATTTGGGTGAAAAAACAAACTCATATATTCAGCTAGAGCCGGTTTTTAATGAAAATAGAGCGGTTGAGCGCCTAGAAGCTCGTGCTTGGTCATTGGTATTTGCTCCACCGGGTTTAGCCGCTATTGCGATCGCACGTCACCAATATGCTCCCCTATTTCCTTTAATAGGTATTAATAATTTGCGCTCAATTTTCGTTGTTCGCAAAGAGAGTCCAATTACCGAATTGAAACAGTTACAAGGTCAAACACTGGCTTTAGGTCAGTTAGGTTCAGCAACAGGATATTATTTTCCTCTTTACAATCTTTATGGTACAACACTAGCTGAGATCCTATTTGCACCCACACCTAAAGCCGCGCTGGAATTGGTGGCTCAAGGAAAAGCGATCGCCTGTGCTGTTTCAGAGGCGGAATTGGCTCTCTACGGTTCACAGTTCGCCCCCACGGAATTCCGTATACTATTTAAAGACCCTCACTATGTACCATTAGGCGTGGTCTTGATTGGCCCGAATGTAGAACGTAACCGTCAAGAGTTTATCCGCAAAGTGATGAGTGATGCGCCTTCTGGTTTAGCTCAAGAAGTGGGGTATGTACCCAATGGACAAGTACCAGATTACAAATACATGATTTCTGTGGTCGATCGGGTAAGCTCGATTACTTCTAAGCTGCAAAAGAAACCTGTCCAATTATTTTGATTAACATCATAAATATTGCTCAAAAAAACAATTTGAATCGTGCTAACTGGTTTTGAATTGTTCCTGTCAGGATTTTATTTAGTTCTGTAGTGTCTTGAAATTGCAAAATTTGCTGTGTGGGTAAGTCGAAGGGAAATTGTCCTTCAATATCTGGACGTTGCATTTGTGCTAGTACAATCTGTTCAGATCGCTTACTTTGGATAGCATAGCCAATCTCAATACAGACATTGGGACTAGGAATTAGTTGGGGGGTTTCTTTACCGTCAACACTAGCGATGGGTGTGGTGTCAGCGATAAATAACAAACTCTTACGGATTTTTCGCATGATGGTGCGGTTAATCCGTAGAGTAGCACCACTGGGGCGAGAGGATTCTACTAATGTTAGAGGAAGGCGCGATCGCAAGTTTAAACTTTCTAAACTTTTTCGCAGTTCTTCTCTGAGAGCATTCGTCGCAGCGACATACTCAGTTTGATAGGATAAAAAAATTGTTGGTTCTAACTGAGCCAACAGTGCCTGTTTGGTAAAATAAATTTCATGACTAATTAAGTCAATGTTGGCGACGCAATAGCCACCACTTCCTTCAATATAAAATTCAATATTTTCCCCTTCTAGATAGCGCCCAAACCAAGTTGATTTCTTAACTTCGTCACTCTCTTCTAAAAAGTCTGCTCGCAATGCCGATCTCAGCAGGCTTTTTTTGCTTAAGCGAATGTCTGGGGGACGTTTTTCTAGTTCTGGAATCGGCTCGTAATCCTGTAGATACCACGCTCTGAGCGCAATAATTGACATAAGGCGCTATTTAAATTATTTTTCACTATTTAGCTTAGTATAATCTTACACCAAGAGGAGTCTATATCTTAGACTTCTCTTTAAACACAACAACACCCAAGCATCTACTCGCTGAACTATCTTCTCTCGTTGTTTATCAGATGCAGGGATGTACTAATTTTCATCGCTTGTGTTAAACAAGTTATGAAATCTAGTAACAGCGCCCCCTAATCTTCCACATTTGAGGAAATAGCAGTTTTCGCGTTGGGTGTTGCTGTGTTTTGACGAGACAGATGTAAGTTAAACAGCGTCTTTTACCTCTTACTCACGACTCCAAATGCAGCTGTTATATCTGCCAGGGAAGCTTATTTATGAGCTTCAATTATTAGATTATCACTCATAGATGGAAGGGAGTTTTTTTGCAACGAAACTTTACTTTTAAAGTATTGTGTAATCAAAGTCAATATAAGCTAACGCGCCTACATATTGCACTATTTTCCGTGTAGACCGTCATTAGTCATTAGTCATTTGTGTGTTACCAAGGACAAAGGACAAATGACAACCTCACCAGTTGATATGCTTTCTTATATGCGTAACAGATTATTGCAGTAATGGAATAACTTCTAAATTCTTTTACTAGCCTATTTTTAAAAAATATCATCAACCTTTTGGATGAATAAAGTAATTACTAATTCAAATTTTAAGTTTTGAAACAAACATTCTGAAAATAAGGAAGAAAATCTATTTCTCTACCTTGAGTGAACTATTTTAGCTGGAGGCTTGACGGGAATTTCAATCCAGAACTCTGTACCTTTCCCAGGTTCAGAAATGCACTCCATTATTCCGCCATGTTTTTCGGCAATAATCTGATAACTGATTGCCAATCCTAATCCTGTACCCCTACCTACAGGTTTGGTAGTATAAAATGGGTCAAAAATTCGCTTTTTTATCTCTGGAGTCATTCCCGGCCCATTGTCACTAATACGAATCAATAGACGAGAGTTATCTGCTGAGATTCTAGTGGAAATGTGGATAGTAGGCACTGAAGATGGCTTATCCTCTTTGTCCTCCTCCCCAGCCCCCATTTCCCAGTTCCCCATTCCCCATTCTCCATTCCCCATTTCTAAAGCATCTATGGCATTGCTGAAAATATTCATGAATACCTGATTCATTTGGCCGGCATAGCATTCTATCGTTGGGATGTTGCCATAGTCTTTGATTACCCGAATGCCTGGGAATTCATCATTTCCTTTCAGTTGATGTTGTAAAATCAATAAGGTACTGTCAATGCCTTCATGCAAGTCAACACGCTTGTTTTCAGCCTCATCCAAGCGAGAAAAATTGCGTAACGACAGCACTATTGAACGGATGCGATCGCTTCCTACTTGCATTGAGGTGATGATTTTTGGGAGGTCTTCTATCAAAAATTCAAAATCCACTGCTTCGATCGCAGCGCTAATTTCACTATGAGGATCGGGATAGTGTAGCTGGTAAAGGCGTAAAATTTCTAGCAGTTGTTCGATGTAGTCACTGGCGTGGCACAGATTACCGTAGATAAAGTTAACGGGGTTGTTGATTTCGTGAGCGATACCCGCCACCAACTGTCCTAAGCCGGACATTTTTTCGGTTTGAATCAATCTTGTCTGTGTTTCTTGGAGTTTATATAAAGTCTTTCCTAACTGTTCTGCTTTATTTCTGGCTTCAGTTTCAGCTTTACAGGTTTGTTCGTAGAGTTGTGCTTGTTGAATGGCGATCGCAGCCTGATCTCCTAGCTGTTGCAATAAATCAATTTCTGTATCCTGCCAATTTCTGGGAGCGCTACATTCATGGGCAATTAGTAAACCCCATAGTTCTATACCTATATTAATTGGAACTATTAAGTTTGCTTGAATTTGTAGACTTTGCAAAAACTCTCGATGACAATCACTTAAAGAATTAGTTGAAACGTCGTTAATTGCTCGTACCCTACCCTGAGCGTATAAATACGTATGCTCATCAGGAAAGCATTCTAGTGGTGCATTTACTCCCAAAACTGACTGCCAATTACCATTAATCTCTTCCACAATCACCGATTTACTGTTCAGTTGGAAAATTACTACCCGGTCTGAATTTAGTAGTGAGCGGACTTCGGAGACAATAGTTTGCAGGGTTGTCTGCAAGTCCAATGTACTGCGGATCTGCTCTGTGATTTGCTTGATTACCTTGGTGAGGAGTAATGATTTTTCTAGTTCAGCAGTTTGTTCTTGCACCCGCAGTTCCAAGTTGGCATTCAGGGCTTGTACTTCTTTATATATCTTTTGCTGCTGAATTGCCATTGAAAAGTGATCGTACAAGGCTTGTGCCAATGTCATGTCTTCCGGTTTCCACTCAGGCGCTTGCCCCTTTTTTTGCTCTCGCCAAACCTCAAAGGAAAGCTGGGGTAGAAGTTGCCGCCGATTTTGTTCGCATCGTCCCGCCCACAAGATTTCCGTTTCAAATTCAGCGCGAAAAATGCTTAATACACCGATAAATTGTTCCCGGTAATGCAGGGGAATTACCATCAGTCCGCGAATTTGAGTAGAACGAAATGCTAAAGCTAAAACTCGCAAATGCGGTTCTTTATAAAGGTCAGAGGTTGCCCAAATATTACCTGGTTTACACTCAGTCATCCAGTTTTGCCATGTAGGATGCTGTTCAATAATGCTGCTATCTAATTCGTAGGGTAGTGTGGGTTGATCGCCCCAGGTGTATAGTTCCCGACTCTCTTCAATGTAAAGCCTGCCACCTACTGCACTGAATGCGGTAATAACTTCTTGAATAGCTCCTTGCAACTGGATTGTTGGTAGTTTATGCAATAGTCTGGTGACTCGGTTAATAGTGGCTTCTTGCTTTTGCTGGGTAAGCGCTGCGGTGAGTAGATTACTTTGAGCGATCGCGATCGCAACCTGATCGGCAACTTGCTGCAATACTTTGATTTCCCGCTTCAAAATCTTTCGCGGTTCACTCTGGTGAGATACCAACAATCCCCACAATTTAGGCTTTGCTGATTGTTGTTGTGGATCGCAATCTAAAATTGGCACTACTAAAGAAGATTGCACACCCATTGCCTTTAAGTATTGAATATGGCACGGGTCTACTTGCCGATAGTAGATATTAGTTTCTAGGCGTTTGCCAGTTTCTGTTGATTGTAGAGGTGATAACCCGATTTTCTCGTTTGCTACATCGACAATCGAACGTTGCCCCGCCAACAAAAACATCTCTCTGGCCGCTTCAGGGATATCATGAACTGGGAAGCGCAACCCTAACAAGGATGGCAGACGCTCGTTATAAATAGATTCAGCAATGACTTCACCACTACCACTAGTATCAAAACGATATATTTTGACTCGATCTGCACGTAAGAATAACCGTACTTCAGTAACGGTAGTTGTTAATATTTCTTGAAGATCGAGCGATCGCCTAATTTGTTTGATCATCCGGTGCAGTAAGCTTTCTTGCTCTAAGCTTTTCTGCAAGCCGTTTGGTTTATCGATAGATGTCATTGCTTATGTACACCATAACTGAAGTATAGTTTTTCTTATAATTGTCCCTAATGATAAATTTCAATTTACAATGCCTTGATTTTTATTCCATTTCAATAAATTTCTGCGACAAAGGCATTGTGAGGGCCGTACATCTGTTGCAATTTTTTTAGAAATGGATTAAAGGGTATTTGAAAAGTATTGGATATTTTGCTTAATTCCCGTAGTCCTAAGAAAGTTGATTTAGGGAGATATCAAACTATTTGGTGTATCATTAGTGACTTTTCAAACATCCTTTCAATTTTAAAGTAAATAAAAATTTAACCATTGACACTTATTGATTTTATATTCTTAATCATTAAAATATTTCAGTATTTTTACTTAAAATATATCTTCATCATTACCTTATTTTCTTTACCATTTTTGCCCCGAAAGCTCCCTAAAGACCATAGTGGTTCCCCTTGAAAAGCTATGTATTAGTCAGATATTTCTTAATATTTACAAGGGCGATCGCTCCTACAAATCCCAAAGCCTTAAACTACATTATATATTCTCAATAGCAAGAAGCTTTTTTCGCAGAAATAATGACTAGTTTGCCAATTTAGCAAGAAATTCAAGCATTGTAAGCCATCTAAAACAATGGTTTGAATATTGCTAATACAAAATGTCAATAATAAATCAAATGGTCTTGAACTTGCTCTTTATTAAGTAGCTTTAGGGAGATTTAAGCTTTAAATGAACTTGATTTAATTATTGGCAATTTTTCAAAAAATTTTTACTGGAGAATTTTAATATTCCCCGTCTAATTACTGATTTTATATTAAATGTAACTATAGAACTCCTATTTGATTTTTGAACAATACTCAGTACGGATCTATCCCTTCTTTCCTATTCCCTATTCCCTGTCCACGCCACGCTGCGCGAACAGGAATCAAACCGGATTCCTATATCTTGATGAAATTATTCGTAAATTCTTGTTAAAGCTAGTAAGTTACGAATTTCTTCACGCACACTCATGAGAGTTTTACCGAGATGGTTAAGACCTGCTTTATTAGCACCACAGCCCCAAAAAGAATCGGTTGGGGAGTTTTCAACCAAAAGCTCATCGCCTGTCTTCAGCAGAACTTCTCTAATATCAACATGAGTGAGAAACTTTTTGAGTACAGCTTCTCGCATAATTTGCGTTTTGACCAAATCCCAGTCTCGACGAAGTTGGCGAGTGCTACATCTTCCCAAAGCGGCAGCTTCTTCTGGGGTGGCGGCGGCATGGATGAGGGGTATAATTGCCGCATCTTTGCTGCCAACAAACTTTTGTGCTTGATAATAATGCTCAACAGTTGCCCAGTAAGTGTCCTGGATGTGGATTCCGTGGGGAGAAAAGTTAGAAAAACAGCCATAAGGCTGCCAAACCTTATAAAAGTAAATGGTCATTTGAAAATTACTCTTTCATATATAGCAATCCTATTTGATTTGTGAGAATTGCAACTCAAAACCGAACTTATCTAAATTTTGTCACTTCATCAAAGAAGGGAGTTGTTGCAGAGGTCAGTTTTTTTCCCCTGCCACCCTGCCTCCCCTGCTCCCTCTGCTTCCCCTGCTCTTTTCACTATGGTCTCACTTTTTCGCGTCGCTCTCCTCCTACTTCTTTGATCGGTAAGGTGAGGGTGAAAGCTGTTTGACCAAAAGCTGTTGAGTCAAGGGTGAGGTCGCCATGATGTGCCCTGGCAATTTCACGGGCTAGGCTGAGTCCTAGTCCGATGCCTTCTATTTTGCGGGTTCGAGCCGGATCGCCGCGATAGAAGCGGTCAAAAATGCGTAGACGTTCACTCGCTGGAATATCTTTGGATGCATTGGCAATGATGACGTGGAGAGTTGTTTGAGTTTGATGAGTGCGAATTTTTATCCAGCCGTCGGCGAGATTGTATTTTATAGCATTACTGAACAGGTTTTGCAAAACTTGAATCAGAAGATCGCGATCGCCCTGTAAGCGTAGTCCATCAGTAAAATCAGTTTGCACAGTCAAGTGGGGAGCCAGCATTTCCACATCTTCTAGCATCTCCATTAGCAACTCAGACATATCCACCTCAACTAAATACAAGCTCATTTTTCCCGCATCTGCCAGAGATAGCAGCAAGAGTTTCCGCATAATTCCACTCAGGCGGCGCACCTCATCTAATAGGTTACTTAAGCGCTGTTGTACTTCACTCCCAGGATCAACCTGTTGCAGCGTTCGTTCTAGTTCGCCTTGCAAAATCGTCAGTGGGGTTTTCAGTTCATGAGCCGCATCACCACTAAAGCGGGAAGCTTGGGTAAAACTGCGTTCCAACCGTTCCAACATCAAGTTAAATACCTGAATTAACTCGACAAATTCAACATCAGTTGTTCCAATGGGAATTCGTTGATCTAGTCCTTTAACAGTTACTTGTTGAATAACACCTGTTAATTGATGGATAGGACGCAAAGCACCACCAGAAACTAACCATGCACCAACTGCAACTAGCAGTAGCGATCCCGGAATTGAAACCAGGAAAATATTCCGAATGGTAGCCATTTCTTGATCGACAGCTTGCAGATTCACAGCAATGCCAACCTGAGCATTGGGAAATTTAGTTGCTCCAATTCGCCAAGCTGCTTTTGCTGTGTGTTCAGTGACAAATTTAGGTGGACGTGGACGAAGAAAGGGTGGCGGCCCAACATTTCTATTTGAGGGTGGCGGTGGTTCTCTCTGCGGAGGTGATGGTAAAGGTATCAACTGAAGACGCTTAAGCAGCAGGCGATTCACCTCAACGTCGGCAGGTAGGGAGTTAGATTGATAAAGTATGTTGCCGTTTGCATCAAGCACCAGTAGGGCAATGGGAGTTTTTGTATTGGTTCCGAAGGCATCAGATAAAGAGTCTTCGTAAAATTGCCATCGTGAGGGGCGGCTTTCTTTGCCTTGAATTTCAGGAGGTTCCCCCCGTGGTGGCAAATTCGGAGTTGCCCGCATCAAGTGATTTAACAGTTCTGCATCAAGACGGCTGATTTTAGCATTGTAAATCTGAAACCAGGAGACTGCACCGAAACCGACTAATGTGGTTCCTGCTAAAGCCGCAGACAATAGGGCAATTCGGAGGCGAAAGGAAGGGAGTTTCATGAGCTAGACTCTGGTTTGCGAAACCTATATCCAACCCCTCGAATGCTTTCAATCCAGACTAATTCATCAATGTGGTCAATTTTTTTACGAATTCGCTGGATACAAACATCTACGACGTTGGTGTTGGGGTTAAAGTCGTAGCCCCAAACATGCTCCAAAATTTGGGTACGGGTGAAAACCCTTCCAGGAGAACGCATCAGATACTCCAGAAGATTAAACTCGCGGCTGGTGAGTTCTATCGCCTGGCGATCGCAAGTAACTTCCCTGGTGATGCGATCAAGTTTGATAGGCCCAACACTAAGGATATTTTGGCGTAGGCGTAGCCCGTCGGAGACATCGCTCACACTCCGGCGAACAACGGCATGAATTCGAGCCGCTAACTCTTCTACAAAAAACGGTTTAGCGATGTAATCATCTGCTCCTAAATTTAGCCCTGCCAAGCGATCGTCTAGTTCATTCCGAGCCGTCAACAAAATTACCGGCGCATTCCGACCTTGCCCCCGCAAGAGTTTTAAGATTGATAGTCCATCCTTTCCCGGCACCATAATGTCGAGGATAAGAACATCATATTCATTTTCTAATGCCCGCAGATATCCTTCATCACCGTTATCGCAGTAGTCTACAACAAATCCCTGCTCCTTCAGTCCAGCCCGGACGAAGTTAGCAATTTTCGCTTCATCTTCGACAAATAGAACGTTCACAAGTATTTATTAGTTTATATATTGTTCCATTCTAGATTCATTACCTTTCGGCTTAAATTACAAAACTGTAATTTAGAAAGCAAGTGGACTGTAATTTTGAGGTGGCTTAATCAGAAATATGAACACCTTACCTTTTGCAGATTTATATGAATATTCGTCGAGTCTTAGCCGTAGCAGCGATTCCTTTTTTGATTGGTACATTCGGTTTTAGCCTACAAAATCAGGCTTATGCCGCTAATCCATCCAATCGAAATGCCCAGATTTCCCAACAGCCTCAAACACCACAAATATCTGATAAAAAACCACAGATTAGAAATTCTAAACCCCTTCTAAATCAGAAAAAGCGTCCTCCCCAACATCCCCAAAATCATCATCATGGTGCGGTTCAAAATCGTGTAGAACACAATAACCGTTAATTGCAGAACCCTTTCTTCCTCAAAATTACAAAATTGTAATTTACAAGCAGGGCAAACTGTAATTTTGGTTCAGTTAAATCAGAAATGTAAACGAGCTATTTTTGGAAAAATGATCATGAATATTCGTAGAATACTAGTTGTAACAGCGATTCCCGTTCTGGTTGGCACATTTGGTTTGATTTCACTCAATCAGGCTGATGCCGCTAATAAATTCTCTCAAATTGCCCAGGCGCAACAACCACCCAATCAACCACCAGAAGGAGAACATCGCCCACCCCGCCCTAATTTTAAGGCTGCTGCAACTAAGTTAGGAGTTAGCGAGCAACAGTTAAAAGATGCGTTGGGTGTCCCTGCCAATCCTCCCACAGGCGATGTCTACGACGGGCTACGCCTACGCAATCAACGCCCACCTCGTCCTGATTTTAAAGCTGCTGCAACCAAGTTAGGAGTTAGTGAGCAGCAGTTAAAAGATGCGTTGGGTGTCCCTGCCAATCCTCCCACAGGCGATGTCTACGACGGGCTACGCCTACGCAATCAGCGCCCACCCCGCCCTGATTTTAAGGCTGCGGCGACCAAGTTAGGAGTTAGCGAGCAACAGTTAAAGGATGCGTTGGGTGTTCCTGCTAATCCTCCAAGTGGCGATGTCTACGACGGGCTACGCCTACGCAAGCAACGCCCACCCCGCCCTGATTTGAAAGCAGCTGCGGCAAAATTGGGAGTTAGCGAACAACAGTTAAAAGATGCGTTGGGTGTTCCGCCTCATCCTCCAGGTGGCGATCGGTCAGCACCTCCTGCAAATCAGTAGTTTACTCACTGAAAGCTTGCTGTAGTTATTACCAGTCTGCTCCATAAGTGTGATGTTAGGCTTTAGCGATAGGGTATAGGTTACAGGGTACAAATTATTCTTTATTACCTGTTACCTCTCCCCTATACCCAATTCAGATTCCTGTTCTCTGGTTAGGAATGCGACGGCTAGGCAGTGAGAGCGCGATCATCCAAACACCTGTCAACAAAAAATTAATCCCTGCAAATAATCCCAGCACCCAAGCTGCACTGAAAGGCCATTTATACAAAATTAAAATTCCCAGAATAATGGCCATCATGCCACTAAACAGTGTCCAACCCCAATTTGGCTCTGGACGTATTTGAAATGCTGTAATTACCTCAAATACACCCTCAGCCAAAAAGACAATTCCCAAGGCGAATGTGATGGAGAGCGCAGCACCAAAGATGTTGCCAATCAACATAATCCCAGCAAGTGTATATAGAATACCAACCACTAGCTTTAGCCAAAAGCCTTTTTGTCGTCGTGATTGCAATGCGTGGACAATTCGGACAATACCAGCGATCAATAAAAACCAAGAGATGACGATTGTAATGGCAATAGTGGCAACGAATGGTTCTGCGATCGCTGCCATGCCTAGCACAATCATTAGAATGCCTAGAACGATTAACCATCCTAAGCTTTGTCTCTCTTGACCGATGTTTTCAGAATTCATAACAGGTTTACCAAATGGGTTAGAATTGGGGGTTTTTCAAGGATTTATATTCGTATTAATTACCGAAGAAAGGCAGAGGGCAGGAGGCAGTTCGCGTAGCGTCTCAAAGAGAAGGCAGGAGGAAGAAAATATATTTTTTGTTCTCTGCCAAACGGGTTTAAAGCCCCTAAATTTATTTATGAATAAAGATAAAAAATGGATTTTGAGACGCGCAGCGCAAAAAATACAGCGTCCATTATAAATTCCCTAAATTTATTTATGGGGATTATCTCTTGCCTCCTTAATTCATTTCTTAACTACTTAAGTTGTGTAGGCTCTGCTTCAGAATATATTTACCAAAGCTATTTTTGGTATTGCATATTTGCGGGATGGACAAGATGCCCATCTTTGTCTTTACGGGCAGTCTGTATGCCTATTGCCTAAGAATAATTCTCGTTACTTTGCCCCTAAGTTTGTTTTAAGATATAAATGCTCAATCTTAAACAGTCATAAAGATATTTAAAGTAAGCTGTAGCACTTTTAATCTGCACAAATTTGGCGCTCATGTTGCCCACCTCACAAGTAATTTATTTTTTACGAATGCAAATTAAAAGTTTTTCAGCCTATTAGTATCAGCATGGACAAACGGAATCGTAATCTGCATAAGTAAAGAATTTACAATATCTGAAGTTTTGACTTCCTCACTCCCTAGAGATAAAGCAAGTCCTAGCAAATACTGATATTTAGCTTTGATTAATCTTTATACAGAGTGATGAAATAAAGTGGTGAAGATGCTACTAGAGTACGGCGGAATTTAGCTAATAGCTCAGTGAACAAGACTTGGCTAAAATCCCCTTATTCAAGAGACTTATTGTATCAGTTTAAATATTCGAGTATTTTCGATTGATTGCGAGTTGGCTAACAGACTCTGTTAGCCAACTAAACGATTAAAAATCGAAGGTTGTACGAAGCACGCCCACATACTGCGTATCATTCCTACTATCATTTTCTGGGTTGATAATCACCCAAAAACCAGGAGTTACTGAGATATTATCGTTCAGGCGGTAGCGATAGAATGCTTCAATATGGTAAGCGGTGTCTCGGTCTTGACGGATATCACTGTTAGAGACACGCGGTGGTATCCCAAAGAGAATTCCTGGCAGGTTGCCTTTACCGCCCACATCGGGAAACGACATACCAATCGCTCCAAACCAAGCATTGGCATTATCACCATTGTTCACGAACAGAGAATCTGTTCCACCCCTACCATTAGAAATATCGCTGAAACCAGAGTTTTTTGCATTTGCCCAAACATATCCACCCCAAGAGTGAACTTGGAAATTTTCGGAAAAGCGATAGTATCCCTGTACGCCAACAATGCTATTGGAAGTGGCAACGTTATTTCCGAAGGGAGCATTTGATAGGGCGCTACCTCTGCCGGCGTTGATATCTACAGTGCCAGCAGGGTTATAACCATGAGAGTAAGCGACACCAATAGCTCCTTGTTCGCCGTAATATGCTAGGTGGGCTAGAGCATTGTAGCCGCCATCAAATAAGCCATTTTGCGCTGATGGAACATTCGGACTATTTGCTAAATAGCCCAAGGTGAGAATCAAGTTTTTACTGATACTCCAGTTAGCGGCTGCACCCCCACCACCCCGCTCGAAGAGGGGACTGTTTTTACCAAAGAGTGAGGGAATCCCATTACCATCATCAGCGATCGTGGCAGGAGTGATGTTATTTGTGATGTCGTTGTAACCAATACCTGTGGGGCCAACAACGAAAGAAAGGGAGTCACCAACGGGGAAGTAGTAACGGATGTGGGGAATTATTAGTGTATTGTTGCTGTCATTGTCGAAATTCAGTCGTGTCATGCCTGTGCCTGTGGCTGCGGCAATTTGACTTGCACCATTAGAATTTGTAAAGTTGCCAAACTCCAGCCGGACTCGCAATAAATCTTTACCGGTGAAGCTACTCTCTAAGTTGAGACGACCTCGGTTTGCAAAATAAAGACGGGATTCATCGCTTTGTCCACCTACTCTATTACCAAAGGTATCACTAATGGCCGTAATAATTTGAGCATTCAACTTAGTAGTGGTGGAAAATTGCTGCTGCTCCAGCGTTGCTGTATGTGCTTCCAGGGTATCCACCCGGCCACGCAGAGTTGCCAATTCTGCCGCAAACTCTGTCTGCAAATTTTGCAGCACTGTCAAATCTTCTTTTTTGACTAAATCATTAGTACCCACAGCAATTAATTCATTCACCCGGTCTAAACAAGCATTTAAACCAGCAGCAAATTCATAACGACTCAAAGCACGATTACCGCGATAGGTTGCATCAGGATAACCTGCAATACAGCCATAGCGTTCGACTAGTGATTGCAGTGCCTGAAATGCCCAATCGCTCGGTTTAATGTCGGAAAGTTGGGAAACAGAATTGACTTGTCCCTGCAAATTTTTATCATCTTCTGGAGGTGCTGCCCAAACTACTGGAACTGCGAAAAATAGGATAAAAAAGCTATGCAGAAGAATTTTAATCATGGACTTATTTATGTGAAAATGGTTGAATTCTGACTTTGTAAAGAAAAAAATTACAGTCGAAAAAAAGCTTCTGGCTTATAAGCTAGCCAGCATTAAAGTTAGATATTTTGAGTTGAAATTTTAGATTACTTAAAGCAACGCTATAACTTTTTGCTCATTACTGCTTTTAATAGCTGCTTCTATAATCCGCATTACATTAATTCCGTCTTCGGCAGTAACAGCAACTGGCTGATTATCAACAATAGATTTATATACTGCGTCGTAATAGCCTAAATAACTGCCCTGTGAGCTTTTTACTTTTTCCCGAATTACTTTTGTGTCTGTTTCTGTATGCAGCAAGCCATATTCATTTTCCGGCTCTGTATACCAATCAAGTGTATTAGGCTTGAGACCCGCAACTAAATACTCTTCTTGGGCATCGGCTCTGCTTTTGAGAAAAGAACCCTTTGTGCCATGTATGATGTAGGCAGGTGCGGGTTCACGCACAAGGAAACCCGCTTTTAACTTAACGCGCAGCTTGTCGTAGTATAGTATCAACTCGAAATAATCATCTACCTGCGATCGCACTCTCGTGATTCGGATGTCTGCAAAAATAGCATCAGGCATCCCAAATAAATGCACAGCCTGGTCTATTAAGTGCGGGCCTAAATTGTTTAATATTCCTGCACCTGGACTGGCAACTTCTATGTGTTGTTTATGGCTGAGTGCTGGTTTATATTTTTGAAATTGAAATTCTGCTTCAATAATATCACCCAGCAAGCCTTCTTGTATAACTTTTTTTACTGTTTTAAAATCACTATCCCACCTGCGGTTTTGATATACAGATAATTTCTTTCCCTGTTTTAATGCCAATTCATTCAGTTGTTCTGCTTCTTTGACTGTTGTGGTAAATGCTTTTTCTACCACTACATGCTTGTCTGCCAGCAAAGCCTGTTTCGTATAATCGTAATGTGTATAAGTTGGTGTATTTACTACCACCAGAATTACTCGATCGTCGGCTAGCAATGCTTCCAAAGAAGGATAGCTTTTTAGTTTTGGATAATCTTCCTGTATCAGCTTTTTGCTTCTTTCCCAAGAGCCTGCTAATTGAAAACCTGGATGCAAATCAATGAACGGCGCATGAAAGACCCTACCGGACAAACCATAAGAACAAAGAGCCGTATTGAGAGTTTCCATCTTTTTATTGATTGACTGAAGCGAAAGCTTGTATTTAGTTGTTGTTAGATGTTCCAGATAAAGTTTGCAGCATCAGGGCGGGCAAGATGCCCACCCCACAAAATTTACAGCAATCTTTTTTGATCTGAGACCAAATCCATTTGTATCAGAATTATTCTTCTTTCCTATTCTCAGCGCCCTCAGCGTCTCTGCGGTTTTTTAATCATTCAGATGCTACTGAATTTGATTTGAAAAGTTGAAAATAAAGTTTTTTACTAATGATTGAGTTCAGAATTACAAATTAGGCAGATGCGAATTACATATCTTCCAACTCAATTCCTTTGGTTTCTTTAATAAAAAAGAGAATGAAAAAGAATGAGGTAGCCGCCGCAATTGTATAAAGTCCATAGGCAGAACCTAGACCGAAATATTGGAGTATGGGAGGAAATGTTGTGGAAATAAGGAAATTCGCGACCCATTGAATTGCAGCAGCAACTGAAAGTGCAGCCGCTCGAATCTTGTTATTAAACATTTCTCCCAATAGCACCCAAACCACTGGCCCCCAGGAGAAACCGAAGCAAAACACGTAGAGGTTAGCTGCAATCAGAGCCACAGTCCCGGCGCTTCCGGTGAGGGCAGGGTTTCCAGCAGCATCTAGGGGAGCATTGCCAAAAACATAAGCCATCGTCCCCAAGGTCAAGGTCATGCCAATTGACCCTATTATTAGCAACGGCTTACGACCAAATTTATCCACGAAGGCGATCGCAATCAGTGTTGTAATAATGTTGACGGCTCCTGTAATCACCGTGATTGATAGGGAATCTTTTTCGGAAAACCCGACTGCCCGCCACAAAACACTACTGTAGTAAAAGATTACATTAATCCCAACAAATTGTTGTAATACAGATAAGCCGATTCCTATCCAAACAATGGGGAGGAGTCCGCCACTTCTGCTTAAGAGGTCAGAAAATTTAGGTTGGCGTTCACGAAGCACTGTCTGCCGAATTTCTTCAATTTTTGGCAGTACGTCACCCCCCAAAATCTTGGTCAGAACGTTAACAGCTTCTGATTCTCGTCCTTTGGCAACCAAATAACGGGGAGATTCAGGAATTGTTAAAGCTACCATCCCATAGAATACTGCTGGTGGGACTGCTGTCCAAAACATCCAGCGCCAAGCTGCAACCCCAAACAAAAACGGCGAGTCTGCTGAACCTGCTGACGTAGCGATAAAGTAGTCGCTCAATAAGGCAACAAAAATTCCCACTACGATCGCTAATTGTTGCAGAGATCCTAACCTTCCCCGCAAATGGGTAGGAGAACATTCTGCAATGTAAGCTGGGGCGATGACGCTAGCAACGCCGATTCCAATCCCACCCAATACTCGCCAAAAGATAAAATCCCAGATTGTGAAGGCCATCCCAGAGCCAATGGCACTGATAGTAAACAACACCGAAGCGACCACCATTGCCTTGACTCGACCATAACGGTCTGCAATCTGTCCGGCAAAAAAGGCTCCTACCGCAGATCCCAGTAATGCTAGAGACACTGCCAGTCCTGTCACCCAACTACTGGTGTTAAAAGCTTTTGCTAATGATAAAACCGCACCGTTGATTACAGCAGTGTCAAAACCGAACAGAAAGCCGCCGAGGGCAGCAGCGCCAGCAATCAAAATCACATAAAATGTGCTGGATTTACGACGAACAGTAGTAGAAGACATAGTTTATATATTCGGCATTGGGAATTGGGTATTGGGAATGGGGAATGGGGAATGGGGAATGGGGAATACTTAATAACCAATAGTTATTCTTCTCCTGCATCCTCTGCGTCCCCTGCTCCCCTGCCCCCTTGCCTCTTTTTCAACGTCTGGAACGTCTGCGGAGTCGATCAATCATTACTGCCAAAATAATTACTAGTCCTTTGACGACTAGTTGCCAGAAGTAAGATAGGTTCAACAGAGTTAAACCGTTGTTGAGAATAGCAATGATTAATGCACCTAAAAGAGTGCCGCCAATGGTACCAATACCACCTGTAAAGCTGGTTCCACCAAGAATAACAGCTGCGATCGCATCTAATTCGTAACCTTGACCCAATATGCCACTGGCACTATATAGACGGCTGGCGCTCATGATTCCTCCTAAGCCTGCCAGTAATCCGCTAATACCATAGACAAATAGCAAGACACGATTAACTTTAATCCCAGTTAATCTGGCTGCCCGTTCGTTACCACCTACTGCATATATCTGCACTCCTAAAACTGTTTGCCGCAATACAAACCAGCTAGCGATTACAGTCAGTAGTGCAATGATTACTAACCACGGCAGAGGCCCGACGTAACTATTACCTACCCAAGCAAAATTGATGTCTCGGTTAATCAGCGTTGTCCCTTTAGCAATCAAAAAGGCCACACCCCGTAAGGCTGTGAGTGAACCTAATGTGACAATAAAAGGTGGCACATCCAAGAAGGTGATGAGAGCGCCGTTGACTAAGCCTAAAAGCAATCCTGCCAGCAATGCAGCAGGTACAGCCGCCCAACTTAAAGCCGGCAGTAGCGATACCAGCAGTCCAACTACGGCAGAAACAGCCAATATTGACCCAACTGATAGGTCAATACCTCCGGTGAGAATTACAAAGGTCATTCCTGTCGCCAGCACAATATTTATTGATGCCTGACGCAAGATATTGACGATGTTACCGCCGGTGAGAAAGTTGGGAGAAAGGAATGCAAATAAGATGCAGATAATTACTAGGATTGGCAAAATACCCGCAACTTCCAGCAGAGTGCTGATTGATTTTCGGTTGCGGGATGCGGGATTGTTGGCTGATTTATTGATAGGTGGTCTGACTGTCTGACTCATAATGCTGATACCTCCGATGCTCCAGTTGCATAGTGCATAATCTTTTCTTGGGTGATTTCTTTGCCAAGACTGCCGTCCAGTTCGCCTACTAGTTGTCCTTCTCGCATCACCAAGACGCGATCGCTCATACCGACAATCTCTGATAGTTCGCTGGAAACCATTAAAATAGCAACACCTTGTGCTGCCAATTCGCTCATAATTCGATAAATTTCACTTTTAGCACCAATGTCTACGCCGCGTGTCGGCTCATCTAACATCAGTACTCTGGGTTTAATGGCTAACCAACGCGCTAATAGTAGCTTCTGTTGATTCCCACCAGAAAGATCCAGCGCTCTAATTTCCAAATTGGCTAGACGGATATTAAAGTTTTCCACCGCCTCTGTTGACAGCCGATTCACTGAAGGCCAATTAACAATTCCACCTTTGGCATCCTGCTTGAGTGTATTGATGGCAATATTTTTGCGGGCGCTCATCTCTAGAAATAAACCTTGGTCTTTGCGGTCTTCCGGGACGTAGCCAATTCCGGCAGCGATCGCATCACTGGGCGTATTAATTTCCAGTTTTTTGCCATTTAAAAATACTTCACCACTGGCTTTGCGGTCAGCACCAAAAATCAGCCGCGATAGTTCTGTGCGTCCTGCACCAACTAACCCCGCTAAACCGAGAATTTCCCCTGCATGAAGTTCAAAGCTAGCCGGCTCAATCTTTTTGCGGGCATCGCTCATGTTTCTGACTTCTAGCACCACCGGGCCAGGATTCATTTGCCGTTGATGTTCGTAAAAGTCTTGCATGGAGCGACCAACCATCATCTGCACCAATCGCTGTGGAGAAATTTCGCTGCGTGTGAGACTACCAATATATTGACCATCGCGCAGGACGCTAATCCGGTCAGCTAAAGCATAGATTTCTTCCATCCGATGGCTGATGTAAATAATCGCAATGCCATCACTCCGTAGTTTGCGAATTACTTCGAATAAATGGTCGCTCTCGCGGTCAGATAAGGCTGCTGTTGGCTCATCCATCACCAAAACGCGGCTTTTGTCTTTCAGCGCCCTGGCAATTTCGACTTGTTGCTGTTCTGCAATGGATAAAGTACCAACTATAGTCTGGGCTGTAAAATTCGCTCCCAAGCTATCTAACACTTGCTCTGCTTCCAGTTGCATAGCTTTGCGGTCTAAAAACTGACCTCGCCGCAACTCGCTACCCATAAACATATTTTCGGTAACGGTTAAATTAGGCGCAACATTCAGTTCTTGATAAATAAGATTAATACCCGCTTTGCGTGCTGTTGCCGGATCGGTAATTTTCAGGGGTTGACCATTGATGCGAATTTCTCCTTCATCGGCAATGTAAGCCCCTGCCAGGATTTTCATCAATGTGCTTTTGCCTGCTCCGTTTTCACCCATGAGGGCATGAACTTCTCCGGGATAAATCGTGAGATTAACATTTTGGAGCGCAGATACACCATGAAATCGTTTGGTAATCCCTTGCATTTCTAATACAGGGGTGGTGGTTGGTGCATCAGGAAATGAGGTTTCAATACTTGTTGTCATGAACATCTCCTGTAAAAAGAATCTAAAAGTCGCAAGTTGTGAGTTAGAAATTAATCAACTCACATCTGATGTGAAATTAAAAGCATCACAAAATTCTGTTTTAAAAAGCGATTGCTATCTTGGGAAGTTCTGAATATTGAAAGGCAATATATCAGAACTTTCTACAAATGCACATAGATACATCATGGGTATGTGCAAAAACTATGTCAATGTATCAAAAGACTCAATTCAGCTTAGACATAACTCTTAATTGTGAATTTACAATTGTTATTATTTCCAGCCTTTTTCTGTGCTGACATTATCTTTTGTGATCAGCTTAACGGGAATTAAAATGGTGGGATTAGTAGGTTTTTTCCCATTTAAAATGTCGTTTCCAACCTGAACTGCTTTTTCGGCCATCCCTCGCGGATTTTGAGTAGCGGTTGCAGCATATATACTATCTTTAGCTGCGATCGCAGTGATTGCTTCTGGCGCACCATCAACCCCGACAATAAAGAAATCTTTACGTTGTGCTTGGTTCGCTGCTAGTTCTGCGCCAACTCCACTTGGATCGTTAATGGCAAAAACTGCATCAATTTTCGGGAAGGTTGTCAGCAAATCAGTCATAACTCTCAGTCCTCCATCCCGACTACCTTCTGCATTCTGGTTTTTGGAGAGAATTTTGATATCGGGATATTTAGACAGTACACTCTCGCAGCCACTAACTCGCTGAATCACCGAGTCTACTGGCGGGCCATTAACTATTACTACATTGCCTTTACCTTTGAGGCGATCGGCAATATATTTGCAACTAACTTCTCCAGCTTGAACATTATTAGTAGTGATGGTGGCATCCACACCTCCTTCAGCACCAGTATCTACCGCAATGACAATTCTACCAGCTTGTTTCGCTTTTTCAATTGCTGGTTTAATGCCACTTTTATCAGCAGCATTGACGATAATAATGTCAGTATTGGAAGCAGTGAAATTTTCAATTTGATTGGCTTGTTGATTCAGATCGTAAGCGCTGGAAACTACAGTTACATTGACATCTTTACCGCCAATTTTCTTGGCTTCTGCCTCAGTTGCTTGTCCCATGAGGACAAAGAAAGGGTTACTTAAATCGCCAACGGTAAAGGCAACTGATCGTAATTTGGAATTCCCAGTGGCAGTTTTAGTCTCGGCACTAGTATTTGTAGCAGGTTTTGTCTCAGGGTTAGTAGCAGTGTTGTTATCGGGAGAAGCATTTGTACAGCCGACAACCCCACCACTGATGATACCTAGTATGCTAACTGCGATCGCAATCCTTTTCATATTTATCTATTTCCTAAAGTTAATTAAATTTTTCTTACTTACCAGCCTTTGTAGCTGCTGAGGTTATCTCTAGTAACCAATTTGACTGGAATCAGAACGTCAGGTGAATCAGGTTTTTTACCCTGGATGATATCGTTGCCAATCTGAACTGCTTTTTGAGCCATCCCTGCGGGATTTTGCGCCGCAGTTGCAGCAAATACACCATCTTTGTCTTCCATTGCTTTGGTTGCATCTGGCGAACCGTCAACCCCAACAATAAAAAATTCTTTGCGTTTTGCTTGTCTTGCGGCTAAGTCTGCACCCACACCGCTTTGATCGTTCGTGGCAAAAACGGCATCTATTTTGGGAAAGGTTGTAAGTAAATCACTCATCACTCTCAAACCTCCATCCCTTGTCCCTTCGGCGTTTTGGTCTTTAGAGATGAGTTTGATATTAGGATATTTGGATAATGACTTTTCACAGCCACTAACTCGCTGATTGATTGAATCCATCGGCGTACCGTTGAGGATGACTACACTACCTTGACCTTTGATGCGATCGGCAATATATTGACAAGCAATCTCACCAGCTTGGGTATTGTTAGAGCTAATCATCGCATCTACGTCTGCATCAACGGCTGAATCTACTGCAATGACAACCTTACCTGCCAGCCTTGCTTGGTCAATTACTGGTTTAACTCCTTTTTTATCAACAGCGCTGAGGATAATTAAATCAGTATTTGCAGCAGTAAAATTTTCGATTTGGTTGCTTTGTTGGTTCAGATCAAAACCACTAGAAACCGCATTCACTCTAATATTACCGCCGATTTTCTTCGCTTCTGTCTCTGCACCCTTCTGCACTGCATTATAGAAAGGATTTCCCAAGTCACCCAAGGCAACACCAATTGTTTGCAATTTTCTATTTGGACTATTAACTTTAGTCTGTAAACTAGTGTTGGTAGCAGTATTAGTAACATTAGCAGCAGAGTTGTCATTTGGAGCGCTATTTGTGCAGCTCACAAGAGTGAAACCTAATATGCCAACTATGAGTGCAATTGTCTTCATCTTTGTCTTATTTTTAACAACGGATTTAAATTTGATCAAGGTCGGCAGAATATTAAACATGTCTAAAATAATCAGACATTACCTAATATTTCTACAGAATTTGGCATTTTCAACTCTTATTTAATATCTTGCAAACTGATGTGATTTGAGTTGCTGTTATTCATTCCAATTCACTAAAAAAATTTATTTTTAAAGCAAACTTCTGACGATTACATCACGTCATTCACACTAGTTTTTGGTGAAAATGCTTTTTTAATGTGCCTGGATTGAAACTACCTTTTCCGCAAAATTTTTAGAAAAGGATATTATTCGACTTGAGAACATCTGCTTGTCTTTTTATGAGTTTATCCTTCCTTAGTACCAAAATGAGTTTTAGTTATTAAATGTTACAAAACAAAGAAAGATTTTTAATCTATCTTTAGTTAAAACTCTTGGAATTCTAGTGCTGGAAAATGTTAAGTATTTTTAAGATTAAGCAAATTCAAAAAACTTAACATTTTCAGATTGAAATATCATAATTTAGCTTGGAGGATAACCAGTTTTAGATTTTAGATAATGCAGTTGCAAGATTTCAAATTCTAAGCTTCAAACTATTTTTCAGCACCAATCTATAGATATAGGGTTAATCTAAAATCCCAAACCTGAAATTGATTAACTACTCTTAGCATCTCCTAGAAAAATGGAGATTTTTTAGCGCACAGCAATAGCTAGTAATTGAGTGTCAGCAGTTTAAAACTTTAACGTCGCGGGTAGATATTTAGCCACTAAATCCTCATAGTATGGTCTTAAGTTTTGCCAATCGGGAGGAGTAGGGTTTTTTGAATACAAATCATAAGGATTGAATAAATTCACCCATTTAAACATTTCGCGATCATGTTTATCCATCAAATGGTTATATGCGTTTTCGCGGTGTTGAGGATAAAATGAGTGATAGCGAAGCATATACAACGCCGATTCAGGCAAATAGTTTTTCATTATTTGATATAAATACTCATCATGCCCCCATGAAATATGTACATTACTCAATCCACAATTCGGCTCATAAATACCATATTTAGTGTTGTAATTGGGATTATTGTAATCAGGGTTGTCTTTGAAAAATTCCGAGAAAACAATTTTATCAGAAAATGCACAACCCACTGGATAAGTATCACCGACAGTAGCCCATTGAGGCTCACCAAATAGACAAAGCACCTTCCCCAGATCGTGAAAGAAGCCAGTAAGTACCATCCAATCAGGATGACCATCAGCGCGAATGGCTTCTGATGTTTGCAATAGGTGTTGTAGCTGATCCATATCTGTATCAGGATCTGAATCATCTACTAATTGATTCAAAAATTCAACCGCATCCCAAACAGACATTTCTTTCTTATCAAACTTGAGAAAATTCTTTTCTTTCTCAAGGACAAAATTATATGTTTGATTAATATGATTTAACCGATAAAATTCCTTCACCGTATCTCTAGTAGGCGTTTGGTAATTCCTATACTCTTCGGTGGTTTTACCTTCTTTAACTATGCTGTCTGGATTGGGATAGCGATTGAGTAAGTCTTCTTCCCACTCTTCTAGCGAATGTAAGGGGTTGTTTTGAGCTTGTTCGATGGAATTCTTTAAAATCTGAGACATATCCAATACTGCTCGGTTAAGGATTTTTAACTCGGAATTGGGTTTGGGGAAAAGGATAAAGGTTAAAGGTTTTTTCCCCTTCCCCTTTTCCCCTTAACCGACAAGTATTGGAGACATATCTTGTTACTTGTCGGTATTGATTTTCTAAATCGGACTTTGGGAATCCATTTATGCACAGGTGTGCAAAAGCTGTAATTGATTTATTTTTGCACACGTGTGCAGAGACGTGTGTTAAGTTTCTTTTCCATCTGCAAAACTGTGTACAACACACTTCGTCAAGTGTTTTTTACAATCCAATCGGGATTAGACAAAAGTATTGATAAAGTACACGAAATTTAGAGCGCAGACTTAAAACCAAGTACTTATGCGATCTGTGTAGGAATAAGTTTATACCAATAGATAATTCATCTGTTGGATAGATTTTTGAATAAATAGCTTTATACACACCTGTGTAAAATCTATATTAAGTTTTTTTCGGTTTTACCTAGAGGAGTGTTAAGTTGTCAATTGTATGGTGTGCGAATACTTGATAATATTAGCCAACTCTTGCAATTGTTTTATTGCTTCTGCACCCTCCAACTTCATTAATTCGCGATCGTCCCATAATTCCATCCAAGTAATTCCGTAATCAGACACTACAAAACGAATCAGATGCTTTTCTCGTAGGCTAACCATAAATGAAGCACTCTTCATTTGGTCGCCGCACGTATAACATGAGGCAGAATACCCACGCCGCTCAAGAATAATTGTCAAGGCTTGTAGGTTCATTACCAAGTCTTGAACGAATTCTTGATGTTGTTGCGCTAATCTTAGAAACACTAGTTTTCTCCTACCACTACAGTTATGTGGTTGCTTTTAAAACTTCTTTAGACTTACATCCGACGTATTTAGTTGCCAAAAGTTCGTGTTTTCGTAGAGACGTGATTAATCTTAATCTTACGGTTTTAACCAATAAGCTAAAGTCTCAAAGCCGTTCTAATATTCTGGACAATGATCTGGGGTGGTTGTGCAACATCCATAGATATCGTATCTAATGGTTCTTCGAGAGTATCAAACTGGCTATTGAGAAGTTTTTCGCTCATGTAATGATTGCTACGTTCTTTTAACCGTATTTGAATCAACTCATAAGAGCCTTTGAGGTAAACTAACTTAGTGTGATCGCTATCCGATACCAAAAATTGCCGATAGCTGTCTTTTAAAGCCGAACACGCCAGCACGACATTTTTATTTTCTTGCAGCCAATGTTTGATGGCTGCTTGCAAATCTTGCAACCAAGGCATCCTGTCAGCTTCAGTCAACGGGATACCGCGCCGCATTTTCTCAACATTCTCTAGCGAGTGGAAACTATCAGCATCACTAAACTCCCAGCCTAAAGAGTCTGCTAGCAGTTTTCCTATGGTGGTTTTGCCAGAACCAGATACACCCATGACGATAATAATCATATTTTTTGAAGAAAAGTTAAGTTATTGAGGTAAGGGACAGGAGGCAGGAAGTAAGACTATTGAATTTTTGTATGCAAAATATGAGTTGTATTAAAATCTCTTGACAAATAACCATTATTTTCTATAATACATACAAATGCACACGTGTGCATTATTTTAAAATCTAAACTAAAAAATGAATAAACGAAGAATTTCAATTGAAGATATTGCTCGGAGAGCAGGTGTTTCTCATTCCACAGTTTCACGTGCTTTGCGAGATAATGCTCTCATTAGCCCAAAAGTGCGAGAAGAAATTAAGCAGCTGGCGCAGGAGATGAACTATGTGCCAAATGCTATAGCTCAAAGTTTGCAAAATAAACGTACTAATACCATTGGTGTAGTAGTAACTTCCATTGCAGATCCCTTTTTTGCTGAAGTAGTAGACGGCATTGAACAGATAGCCAGACCAGCCGGATTGAGTGTTTTGTTAAGTGCTTCACACCGAGATTTTGAGCAGGAAATGGCAGCTATTGATACCTTTCATCGCCGGAGAGTAGACGGAATCTTAATAGCCGACTCACGAATTAGTAAACAGCATGTAAAGCAGCTAACCCAAATTGCTGTACCAACAGTTTTAATTAACAGCCAGACCGAAGATCAATCGGAAATATTTCACTCAGTGGCAATAGACGATCGCTTAGGTGCTAGATTAGCCACAGAGCATTTAATAAGTTTGGGACACACCAGCATTGGTTATTTGGGTGTAAGCGATCGCAGCAGGTCAAACCGCGAGCGCCTAGAAGGATATCAAATAGCTCTTGCTGAAGCTGGTCTACCACAAAATCCTGATTGGGTTTCAATTAGTGACGAGTATGATTCCAGAATCAGCGATGTCGCCACCGGACAAAATATGCTGTCTAAACTATTGACTGCCGAGGTAACAGGCATCTTTTGTTACAACGATATGGTGGCAGTTGGCGCTCTTTTAGCTTGCCAAGAACTAGGTATTTTAGTACCACGAAATTTAAGCCTGGTTGGATTTGATGGTATTGCTTTAGGTAGTTACGTTACACCGGCACTTACAACAGTCAGCCAGCCGATGTTAGAAATTGGTGGCTATGCCATGCAAATGTTACTTGATTTATTAGAAGAAAAGACTGTGGAAAACCGCGTTTTATCTCCTTTTCTAGTAGAGCGTGGTAGTAGTGCAAGATTATTGAAGAAGAATTCAGAAGTCAGAATGGGCTAAACGCCCCGCTACCGCTAACAGGAGTCAGAATCAAGACGTTCGCAGACTCGCTAACGCTCTGCTATCCGCCAGTCGCACAAAATACCCAACTGAATTCTGGTTCCTGATTCCTGAATTCTGTTTTGATAAAGTAATTTGAAATCGTGTCTATCTTGAAAACTGTAGTTTTTGTGTAATTAGACTAAACCTACAAGAGAAAATGTTTCAAAATGGACAACTCTTTCCCTGTGTGTAAAGCAAATTATTTACACTCAGCAACACTAAAAATTTTAGCCAAACAAAAAATATGTTAACCAAAAAACCGACTTTATCTCCCGATCGCTGCTTTTCTCCAGAACCAGTTCAAAGACGATTAGCCCATCAATTCTTTGATAGCATATCTGCATTACCTTTGGTCTGCCCACACGGGCACGTAGATCCAGCCCTGTTAGCTAATCCAGCAGCCCGTTTTGGTTCACCAACAGAATTATTTATTATCCCTGACCACTACATTTTGCGGATGCTTTATAGTCGGGGCGTTCCTCTGGAAGCTCTAGGCATACCTGCTCATGATGCACCGCCAGAAACTGACCACCGGAAAATCTGGCAATTGTTCGCCGAACATTTTTATTTATTCCAGGGTACTCCATCAGGGTTGTGGCTCAAAGACGAATTAACTAATGTCTTTGGGGTGGATGAACCATTAAATTCTCGTAATGCTGGACGTATCTATGATTATCTGGAAAGTTTATTAGCCTTATCTGAGTTTTCTCCACGTGCTTTATTCAAACGCTTTAACATCGAAGTGCTTTGTACTACCGATGCAGCCAGTGATAATCTAGAGAATCAGCGATCGCTCCACGAAGAAGGTTTCACTCAAATTAGACCGACTTTTCGACCAGATGCAGTAGTTAACCTAGATGCTCCTGGTTGGCGAGAAAATCTAACCAAATTGGAAAGCAGTATTGGTAGAGAAATTAGCAGTTACGCTACTTTTGTACAAGCTCTAGAAGAACGTCGCACTTTCTTTAAAAAAATGGGCGCAACAGCTACCGATCAAGGTGCAGCTACGCCTTATACCACAAGTCTTTCCGACCAAGAAGCAGAAGCTATCTTTGCAAGAGCATTAATCAGCAAACTGAATCCAGGAGATGTGGAGCAGTTTACCGGTCATATATTCATAGAAATGGCTCGGATGAGTGTAGAAGATGGTTTGGTGATGCAAATGCATTGTGGTGTTATGCGTAACCATAACCCAGCTGTGTTTGAGAGATTTGGATCTGATAAAGGTGCTGATATTCCGCTAAACATAGAATGGACTCAAAATCTGTACCCGTTGTTATCAACTTACGGAAACGATCAACGCTTCCGGTTAATTCTTTTTGGCATGGATGAAAGCACTTATAGCCGAGAACTCGCTCCATTAGCTGGCCATTATCCTACTATATTGCTCGGGCCACCCTGGTGGTTTCACGACAGTGTAAATGGCATGGAACGCTACTTCAATCAGGTAATGGAAACTGCCGGAATCTATAATACTGCTGGGTTTAATGATGATACCCGCGCTTTCGTTTCTATTCCAGCCCGTCATAATGTTTGGCGGCGGGTAGCTTGTAACTGGTTAGCCGGATTGGTAACACGGGGATTAGTTGACGAAGAGGAAGGGTATGATATGGCCCGCGCTTTAGCTTACGACCTTGCTAAAAGTGCTTACAAATTAGACTAATACAAATCAAGCTACTAGGATTAGCCTTCTCAACGTGACTCGTAAAATAAGATTGTTTTTTCTCAGCGCTCTCTGTGTCTCTGCGGTTTAAAAGGAATTTATTGAACCGCAGAGGCGCAGAGGGCACAGAGTAAAGACTTTAAACAGGAATTTATTAACCAAAATTTTTACCCACCTTGAAAGAGCTAGTCCTAATATTGATTTCTTTAATTACGAATTGAAATAAGATGTCAGATTTGATTTTAAATAAACTTTTTAGCCTAAAAGATCGGGTAGCAGTAGTCACAGGCGGTTCTGGTGTACTTGGTGGAGCAATGGCAAGGGGTTTAGCCCTTGCTGGAGCGCGAGTAGTCGTTTTAGGTCGCAATGAAGCACGGGCGAGTGCAGTAGTAGCTGATATTACTGCTAACGGTGGAGAAAGTATGGCTGTATTGGCAGATGTTAGCGATCGCTCCCAATTAGAAATAGCCAGAGATAAAATCATACAGCGTTGGGGTCAAATAGACATCTTGGTAAACTCGGCTGGCGGTAATATTCCGGCTGCCACAATTACCCCTGATGCGACTATTTTTGATATGCCACATACAGCTTTTGAGGAAGTAGTTAGCCTCAACTTACTCGGTACTCTATTGCCTAGCCAAGTTTTTGGTCAAGCAATGGTTGAAAGAAATCAGCCATCTGGTTGTATTGTCAATATTTCTTCTATGTCTGCCATTCGGGTGATTAGTCGAGTGGTTGGCTACTCAGCCGCTAAAGCCGGGATAGATAACTTTACTCGTTGGTTAGCCGTCGAACTTGCCCAGAAGTATGGGGATGGAATGCGAGTAAATGCGATCGCGCCAGGCTTCTTTATTGGGGAACAAAATCGAGATTTACTCTTAAATGCAGACGGTAGTTTGACCGAGCGCGGGCAGAAAATCATCGAGCATACCCCAGCTGGACGCTTCGGAACACCGGACGAATTACTCAGCACCTTGATTTGGTTATGCGGTTCTGGTTCTAGTTTCATCAATGGGGTAGTTATACCAGTAGACGGTGGGTTTAGTATCTACAGTGGAGTTTAATCATGTATTCACTAGCTGTAACTAACGGAACACTTTCCGACGAGCAAATTTCTGGGCTAGTTCATCAAGCTTTGGCAGATCGTCAATTAGATGGACAGCGTATTTTAGTATTAATTCCAGATGGCACTCGTACTGCTCCCATCCCTCAAATATTTCGATTGCTGCATCAGGAGTTGGGTAAAAGAGTTCCAGCTCTAGATTTTTTAATCGCTCTGGGTACACATAATCCTATGAGTGAAGAACAGATTAATCATTTAGTGGGGGTGACACCAAAAGAGCGAGAGACAACCTTTAAAAAAGTTCGCATATTTAACCACCTGTGGAATGAGCCAGATACCTTTATTTCCTGTGGAGTAATTTCGGCAGATGAGATAGCAGAAATTAGCCGGGGAATGCTACATCAGTCCGTTGAAGTCAGGGTTAACAAGCTTGTAACACAGTACGATCTAATAATGATTTGTGGCCCTGTGTTTCCCCACGAAGTTGTCGGTTTTTCTGGTGGAAATAAATACTTTTTTCCCGGTATTGGTGGTCAGGAAGTAATTGATATATCCCACTGGTTAGGTGCTTTAATAACCAGTTACGAAATCATTGGTACATCGGGAATAACACCAGTTCGGCGCTTGATTAACCGAGCCGCTAACCTAATTTCTACACCGAAACTTTGCTTGGCGATGGTGGTTGCACCCAAAACAAATCAGCTAGCAGGACTTTACATAGATAAACCAGAGTCAGCCTGGGAAGCAGCCGCAAAATTATCCGACAAACTGCATATTACTTATGTAAATCAGCCTTTTAAACAAGTGCTTTCAGTAATGCCCGAAATGTATGATGATATTTGGACAGCCGCGAAAGGAATGTACAAGCTAGAGCCAGTAGTGGCTGACGGAGGTGAAGTAATTATATATGCTCCTCACATTACTGAGTTTAGCTACACACACGGTGAAATTCTGTCTCAAATTGGCTACCATGTACGGGATTATTTCCTCAAACAGTGGGATAAATTTCAAGTCTATCCCGGTGGAGTGCTGGCTCATAGCACTCACTTAAAAGGTATGGGTACATTTGATCCTATAGAAGGGGAACAAGCGCGGATTCGTGTCACTTTAGCCACTGGTATTTCTGCTGAACGCTGTGCTGCCCATAACTTAAACTATCGCGATCCAGCGACCATTAGACCTACAGAATGGGCTAACCGTGAGGATGAAGGTATCTTACTTGTGCCGAAAGCTGGCGAAATATTATACCGTCTAACCAGTGATAAGTAAGCCGTCAATTTAGAGATGGCATAGATTTGTACTAGTAGTCTGCCAACCCAAAATTGTTAGGTGAGGGCTGGGAAAAGGGGAAAGGTTAAAGGTTAAAGGAGTAAACATCTTTTCCCTTTCCCCCTTGCCCTTTACCCCGCCAAGTTTCCTTGGCGAACTACTAGCTATTCATAACCCAATCCCCAAGGATAGCTAAAATCTTTAGGGAGACATGAACATTTAATTGTGCAGATATAGCAACTGCTGATGTTGAGCTTCAGGCATGATTGCCTATCAGACGTTCCAAGGATGAATTATCTAGAGTGTTCAATATCATAATTTTTTTTGCTAAATTTATACAAAATATACAAATTATACCCTAATCAAACATTTGTTGAAACATGATCTTTAACAATAGGATGTTAAAGTAAACATTGTTAATAAAAATTCTTTTGAGTGGGTCAAATAAATAGTTGATATTGGCGATGCTGCCATGAAAGCTAGTGTCTTTAGAGGAACTCCAAAAAAGAAATTATCCAATTTTTTGAATCAAAACAACTTTTCCTCCCCCAGCTAATAGCTCCCCTGCCCTAAAAGCAATGGGATATTTTTTGGTTGGAAGTCCCTAATATCCTAGTTGCTGCAATCAAAGCTGCTCAGGAAGTAGACACTTTCAAAAGTAATAGCCCGTTCACCGTTTTTGTGCCTACTGAGGAGACATTTATTGAACTTCAAGCAAGCACAATAGATGTATAGCTTAAGGACATTGCAAAGCTCAATAAAGCCTCATTTTTGAAACTGTGATGTATATAAATAATAAATTTCCTACTCATCCTTCATTTCTTCAAGGGCTGCGAGTACTCCTTGTAGATAATGATGTCAATTTTTGCAATTCTTTAACAGCGATGTTGCAATCCTATAATGTGAAGGTGCAAGAGGCATTTTTAGTCCAGCAAGCTCTGGAAATATTTGTGCAATGGCAACCTGATATCCTCTTGAATGGTATTTCCTCGCCAAAGGAGGATAGCTATGCTCTGATTCGCCAAGTAAGAACACTTACGGGAGAGCGAGGCAAAGCAGTGCCAGCCATCGCTCTGACAGGCGCTGTAACTGAAGATATGTATCAACGTTCTCTCTTAGCTGGGTTTAGTCTATGCGTTGCTAAACCTATAGTTATTGATGATTTTGTTGCTGTACTTGGCATTTTAGCAATTGCCAATAATCTTTATTTGCGCTAATGCTAACTAGCTCTAATTAATGTCTTAAATATAGTAGTCTAAATTTTGATAAGTAATGATATGGCAATACGGTTCGGATAAGCATTTTTCACTTTCCTTATGCTCTGGGGAAAGGGGAAGGGGGAAAGAATATATTCAAAGCTTTCCCCTTCATTGTCAAATTTTTAACTTCCCTAAACTTTATGAATATGGTGTTTTCTCATAAATCATTTAGGATTGCTATACTAATGAACTTGATAAATGATAGGATTAATACAAGGAACTATAAAATGTGTGTTTCGTTTCAATCAGTTTTACTTTTTGATAGCGGAATTATTGGTATTACATTTATTCTAGTTTCATCCTTTTTGGCAGTGATTTAGATCCAGGAAAATTAAAATTGTTTATAGTTTATATTTGTTGAATATTCAGATAAACATTTTTTTGTTTTTCGTAAATAAAATTAGGGTGCTGTTAAGAAAGTAGCAAAGGTCAAAAAATATATTTTCTTCCTGCCTTCTACTTTTATTTGGTAAACCAACTTAAAATATAAACCTTAGTCGCCAAAGCATTGCGGTACTAAACTTCATCCTATGACATCCGATCAACCCTCTGAGCAACCTGTATCTGAATCTACCGCTAATGAAGCGTTCGACGTAGAGCAGCAAGATATTGCAAATGCTTTATTTCCCATCGTTGGCATTGCCGCCTCTGCGGGTGGATTAGAGGCATTTACGCAGGTACTTAAGCACTTGCTTACCGATACAGGGATGGCATTTGTGCTGATTCAACACTTAGACCCTAACCACAAGAGTCTGTTGAGCGAGATTCTAGGAAGAACAACTACAATGCCCGTCAATGAAGTGCGAGACGGCGTGACTGTGGAACCTAACCAGGTCTACATTATCCCGCCTAACACTAAGATGATGCTGTCTGGTGGGGTGTTGCAACTCATGCCGCGAGAGAAAGTTCATGGTAAATATATGCCTGCTGATGCGTTCTTTACTTCATTGGCAGCAGATCGAGGGCACAAAGCGATCGCAGTTGTTCTATCTGGAGCAGATGGAGACGGTTCACTAGGGCTGAAAGCAATCAAAGCAGCTGGAGGCGTGACTTTTGCTCAGTGTGAAGACACAGCAAAATTCGATAGTATGCCCAATACTGCTGTTGCCACCGGGAATGTGGATTTTGTGCTACCGCCGCAAAAAATCGCCGAGGAACTGGTAAACCTCAGTCGCAATCCTTTTATTTCTAACTCTTTGCCACCGATCGCAGTTGATAAATTGCCCGAACAGGGAGATGCCCTGGCGACTATATTTGTATTATTGCGATCGCAAACAGGCGTTGACTTCAGCCACTACAAGCCCAACACCCTTGATCGCCGAATCCAGCGGCGAATGCTGTTGTATAAACTAGAACGCTTGGAGGATTATGCCGAGTATTTGCAAAACAATCCCAGTGAAGTCAAGGCGCTCTATGAAGAAATTCTGATCCACGTCACCCATTTTTTCCGCGATCCCGAAGCATTTGAACTGTTGAAAGAGCGAGTCTTTCCTACCATCATCGAAAACAAATCAGCAGAGTTGCCGATTCGGATTTGGGTAGCTGGGTGTTCGACGGGCGAAGAAGTGTATTCCATCGCTATCTCCTTGCTGGAGTTTTTGTCAAATAAAGTAACCTCGCCGCCGATCCAAATTTTTGCCACAGACATCAGCGAGATCGCGATTGACAAAGCGAGAACGGGTATTTATGCAGAGAATCAAATGGTGGAAGTCTCACCAGAGATCCGCCGCAGATTTTTTAATGCCCTTGAGGGCGGTGGATATCAAATTAGCAAAGCTGTCCGTGAACTGTGTGTGTTTGCCCGACAAGACTTGGGCAGCGATCCCCCTTTTTCTAACTTAGATTTAATTAGCTGCCGGAATGTACTGATTTACTTGGACGAAACGTTGCAAAAACGGATATTGCCCATCTTTCATTACAGTCTTAATCCGACTGGCTTCTTGCTGCTAGGGACTTCAGAAAGCACAGGTAAATATTCGGATTTGTTTATTCAGATTGACAAAAAGTATAAAATCTATACCAAAAAGCTAACTGCAATTCGTCCAACTTTTTCGTTCATTACTAGCAATTATCCGATAGTAAAAGTGGACGAATCAAAGCCGACCGATGAATTCTCATCGGATGAGTTTGATTTAGAGAAAAAAACTGACCAACTAATCTTGAATCACTATGCCCCAGTAGGTGTGGTGATTAATGACAAGATGGACGTGCTGCAATTTCGGGGAGAAATCGATCTCTACCTCAAACTTGTACCTGGGAAACCGAGTCTTAACTTATTCAAAATGGTGCGCGAGGGTTTGCTCATCGAGCTACGGGCGACAATTTATCAGGCACAACGGCAAAAATTTCTAGTTAGAAGAGAAGGGTTACAGATTGAAGAGGGCGGTCTTTCAAAAATCATCAATCTTGAGGTGATTCCATTCAAGCCTGGGACTGGCGAAGAACTCTACTTTCTGGTTTTATTTGAATCAGCCCCACTCACAATTAACAACCCCAGCACAGTAAATCCTGAGAGCGAAGAGCAGTCAGACTTAGCGCAGGAGATTGTTCAGCTAAGGCTTGAACTTGCAACCGCCATCAAAGAGCGGGCTGCAACTCAAGAATATCTACAAGCGGTGATCCAAGAGCAGGAGCATATCAATCAAGATTTGAAAGTTGCCAATGAAGAAATCCTGTCGAGTAATGAAGAGTTGCAAAGCACTAATGAGGAGCTAGAAACTGCCAAAGAAGAGATTCAGGCAACCAACGAAGAACTCAACACCACTAATGAAGAACTTCGTAGTCGAAATCTGGAATTACACCAAGTCAACAACGATCTCACGAATTTACTTGCCAGTATTAATATTCCCATTTTGATATTGACTTTGGACTTACGCATTCGACGTTTTACGCCAATGGCGCAGCGACTTTTCAATTTGATTCCCACCGATGCTGGACGACCTTTGAGCGACATCAGAGCAAATCTCGATGTTCCTGAGTTAGAAACTATAATTTTGGAGGTTCTTGACACACTCAGCATCAAAGAATTAGAAGTCCAAACTCTGGGGGGACATTGGTACAACCTCCGCATCCGTCCTTATCGCACTACAGAAAACAAGATTGACGGTGTAGTGTTGGTGTTAATAGATATTGATGTTCTCAAACGCAGTGCCGCAACCTTAGAACAAGCCCGGAATTACGCTGAAGCGATTGTGGAGACGGTACAAGTGCCGTTAATCGTGCTTGATTCTGATTTGCGGGTGAACAAAGCCAATCGCTCGTTTTATGAAACATTTCAGGTTTCACCATCAGAGACAGCCCAATCTCTGATTTTTGAACTAGGGAACGGTCAATGGAACCTGCCCGAACTGCGATCGCTCTTAGAAGACATCCTTGCCAACGATACCAGTATTCAAAACTTGGAGGTAGAGCATCGTTTTGAGCGGATTGGGCAGAAAACCATGCTGCTCAATGGTTGGAAAATTATTCAAGAGGGAGATGCCCACAGGATTTTGCTGACCATTGAAGATATCAGCGATCGCAAACAGTTAGAGTTAGAGCGATCCGAGCTTCTAGCACAAGAGCAGTCAGCCCGTCAACAGGCGGAAATTGCCAACCGAGCCAAAGATGAATTCCTGTCGAACCTCTCCCATGAACTTCGTAATCCGCTCAATACTATACTGGGCTGGGCGCAACTTTTCCGTACCCGCGATTTAGATTCTTCAGCAGTCATTCGTGCCTGGGAAGTGATCGAGCGGAGTGCTAAGGTGCAAGCTCAGTTAATCGATGATATGCTGGATGTCTCACGGATTACGAGTGGAAAGCTTCATTTAAATACTCGTCTAATTGATCTAGCTTCAGTAGTGGATGCCGCCATTGAGTCTATCGAATTGTCCGCAGAGGCGAAAAGCATTCAGATTGTTTCACAGTTGAACTCGGCGACGGTTGTCGGAGATTTTGACCGTTTACAGCAAGTTCTGTGGAATTTACTTTCTAATGCGATTAAGTTCACTCCAGTCGGTGGGCGAGTGGGAATCATGCTCGAAGCTGTATATACTCATGCTGAAATTCGAGTCAGCGACACAGGAATTGGCATCCGGGCAGACTTGCTGCCTTATGTTTTTGATCGCTTCCGCCAAGGAGATTCCAGCAGCAGCAAAACAAGTCAGGGACTTGGATTAGGCTTGTCAATCGTCCGTCATCTTGTCGAACTTCACGGTGGAACAGTTCAAGCGCAAAGTCCAGGTGAGGGACAAGGAACCACGATTGTTGTCAGGCTGCCTCTGCGCTCAATGCCACCGGAGATTACACCGCCAAGTTATTTAGAGCCGATCGTTTTGTCAGAGACTCAGCACACATTAAATGGTAAAAATCCACCCTTGAGCCTTGAAGGATTATGCATCTTGGCTGTAGACGATCAAGCGGATAGCCGCGACTTAATCAAGTCGATGTTAGAAAATTTCGGGGCTGAAGTAGTGGTTGTGACATCGGCAAGGGAAGCGATCGCTGCTTTAACTGAATCTCCTGGCAAATATGATGTGCTTCTAGCAGATATTGGAATGCCAGAGGAAGATGGTTTCTCCCTGATTCGTCAGGTAAGAGCGCTTGAAGCTGAAGCTGGGGGACAAATTCCAGCAGTAGCAATCACTGCCTATGCCACCGAACAAGAGCGGCAAAAGGCAATTGATGCTGGTTTCCAAATGCATCTAGCTAAACCGATTGACCTTAATCAATTAGTATTGATGATTGCAAATTTGACTGAACGAGGCACAGATAATTCGTAATTCGTAATTCGTAATTCGTAATTGAGGTACAGAGCAACTAATTTTAACGTGAGTTCGACGAATCTCTCCCTCCCAGCCTCCCTCTCCGAAACGGAAAGGGAGGAGTAGCGAAAAATTCAGCTTTTGCTCCCCTCTCCGTGTCGGAGAGGGGTTGGGGGAGAGGTCAAATAATACTTGTCGAACTCACGTTAATTTTAATTATGAAAAAGTAAAAAATGTGCGGTGTCCAGATCCTCGACTTTTCAAAGAAGTCGGGGATTTAATTTTTCACGAATGATTTAGAATTGCTTGGGTACAAGAAGCAAAAGGGAAAGACTCACTACAACTTCTCCTTTGCTCCCTGCCCCATGCCCCCTGCCCCCTGCCATTCCTGCTTGGAGAGTTCTTTTCTCGGCAACAACAAACTAGCTTCAATCTCCTGGCGCACAACGCCTGTTACCTCACAGTTGCTATTGAGGCAATCGAGAAGCAACTGATTGGCATCGTAATATTGTTGCAATACTTGCTGTTGCTGTGGGCTGAAGTGCCAGTGATGTTCAATGTTTCGATGCTTGGCGATCGCAGTTTTTAACTGTTCCATCCAAGCAGGATAACTTGTTTGCCACCATGTCTGAATGCTTTCTCTACTTTGTTCTGGATCGGGCAGTAGGTCTTTAAGTTGTTGTAAAGCTTGATGTAAGCCAGCATCTTGAGCGATCGCTAAAGCATAACTCAAAGCATCGTCGCAGGCATCGGCATCGGCAAAATTAGATTTGCATTCCATTACTAGGTTATCTAATGCCGCATCCAAAAAAATATCCTGATCAAGGATGCAGACAAGAGCAAAGGGCGATATCAAGTGAGGAGTTCGAGCCAGAGTAAGGTAAAACGCACGAATCGCAATAGGCTGGGGGGGAGTGGCAAGGGACTTGTGATTTGCCCAAGTTAGAAATTTTTGCAAATATGGATCTTGAGCCACTAGCGCATCAACTTCTTGCTTCATCAACAGTACTAAGAAATCTGCACTCCGCAGCATGGCAACCGTTAACAAAAAGATTTCGCGCCATCTGGGTTCAGTAATATGACTCACCAGACGTTCTAACGGTCGTTCTAATGCTTGTAAATTATAACTGGCAACGATTTTTCGAGCAGTCAGATATTCTTGAAACGTCAAATAAGAGAAGGAGAAAATTCCCCGCACTCGTTCTGCTAGTAATCCATGTTGTAACTCTATCGCCTGAAGTACCCCTTCACTATCTAATTGCAATTCCTCTGGTTCCGTCGAAGCATTCGGTAAATCACAGATATAATCGCTAATGTATTGTTCAACAATGCGTTGTTCAAAAAAGTAATTACCCTGGTCAAATGTCGCGCTAGCAACCTGACTCAGCAACTTCAGATTTTGTGATAATAAGAAACCTTCGTACACTTCATCCCGTTCAATTGCTTTGGTTTCATCCCATTTGCCCAGCAGGAGGTATAAACATTGCTTATAAAACGCAATTTTTTGGTTTGGGAATTTGTTCTGGTGATGAAAAACCCAGCAAGCGAGATGTAAAAACAAGGGGGAGACGGCAAGTCTACGAAATTGTAAGTTTTCCGGTAAATCTAGTTTCTTAATAAACTCAATTGCCTGTCCTTGTTTATTCTGGATGTTCGTTTTTGTAAGTGCTGTAAACCACTTCTGAGCAAAAGCAACAATTTGGTCTTGACTAAATGGGGCAATTTCAACATCTGTAAAGCGTTTAAGGTTAAAAGCTTTAGCCGCCGTGCGGCAGGTGACGACAAATATATTCTTTTGATACTTTTCAGAGAATCTGCGAATCTCATTGGCGACACCCTTCCTTTCTTGATGAAGCACTTCATCTAATCCATCCAGCAACAGCAACACTCTACCTGACAACAACAAAGTTTCCAGCACAGATGGATCTGCAATCCCACAGGTAAGGAATTCTTTGCAAATATAGTTAAGTAAATTGAACTCTCCTGCTTCTCTAGATTCGTCGGCAAAATCTCTTAAGGTGACAAAAATGGCAACCCGATTTGCAGCAAATCTACCTCGGTTGCATTGAATCGCTAGATGTTGTAAAAAAGTGGTTTTACCTGCTCCCGGTTTACCCAACACCCGTAGCTTTGAGTAAGTTTGAACTGCCGTGATCCCTGCGATTTCTATTTGGGATACTTCACCTAAACCAAAGCGATCAAATTCTTTTGATGTAAACTTTTGCAAGTCAGAAAACTCTAACCACTGAAGGCTTGCAATCTCCTCCAAAATGTTGACATCTATGTAAATGTCGTCGATTCTAACGGGGCGACTAACATCTAATAACTGCAAAGTGCCGCACTGGTCTTGAATTTTGTCAAAGCGTTGCGATCGCACAAATTGTACTAGAGCATCAATATCTAAAAATTCAGCAGCACTAAGTTCTTTTGATTCAGAAAATTCTTCTGGAGGATTAGCCGCAATCTCGCGCCAATTCAACGACAACACCGAACAAATTTCTATAAAGATATGACGGTCAACCGAACGCCCAGTAAAAAACCGCCAAATTGGTTGGCGAGTCTTTAAGTTGACTTCAAAAGCCAAATTATCTTGTGTCCACCCTTTATGAGCGAACGCTTTTTTGGCTTGTTCAATCCCGGTAACTGATGCTTCGAGCGATCGCTTGACCATAGAAGCTTACACATCGGATAAAAATTCTTCAAGTTGACATTATTGCAACATATAATTTCGGAACTACTTAGAAACTAATTTAGCTATTTTTAAGTGCTAATAATTTATTTAAAGAATCTTCGGACAATATCCTATCATTGCATTTTTCAGTAAAATTTGAGTAATTAAAGTATGTTTTATAACTTTGTATTGGGTGGCCGAGAAAGTTTTTGTATATCTAGTACCTCTAGTGGTGCGGCAAGTCTCAAATTTATGTACGATTGAGTACTCATTATTGTACCACTTCTGTATACTTGTGTATAAAGTTAGCTTGTTATAATTAATGTTTAAATAACTTAGCTCAAGCTTATGATTTAGAGGTTTATGTGCCGACATGAGGCTTAGATTCTCAAGTCCTTTTATTGTGTTGCTAGCTGGCTTTTTAAATATAATTGACTCTCAGATGTTTTATTAACGCAAACGTATTTAAAACATAAGATTTTTTCTTTATTTAAATAGTTATAGCGTTTTATTGTCAAGCCTACTTATTAAGCAAAATCCTTATTAACAAGAAATAATACATGTGCAACTTTGCCAGCATCAGAAATTCAATTCCGTGCAAATGCTGGATGAATAAATGGTGAAACACCACACCCAATTGAAAATTTGCTGCAAAACAATCAGTGTCGGATCTGAATCCCTCACTGATAGCGTAGCGGTAGCGAGTCCACGTACTCTTACAGAGAAGCAAGCTACGCGCAGCGTCTCGTAGAGAGCGTCTTGATTCTGACGAATATATTCTCACTTAAGAAGTTTATTGTTCATTTTAGAACTTTATTCTTTGTGTACACACTTACAACTGATAAGAAGCGGTCAAAGCTACCGCCAAAGCATCAGCAGCATCATCTGGCTTGGGAATTTCATCTAAATCTAACTCCCGTGCTACCGCCTCTTGCACATCTAACTTATCTGCATTGCCATATCCCGTTAAAGCTTGTTTAATTTGAGCCGGAGTAAACTCTACATAAGGAAGACGACGCTGGCCTAACACCAAAATTAATACACCCCGCGCCTGTGCAACCAAAATTGTACTTGACATCCGATAGAAGAATAGTTTCTCGATCGCAACCAAATCTGGTTGAAATTCCTCCATTACGGTGTGTAAATCATCAAACAAGGTACATAGCCTCAGTCCCATTTCTACATCTGCTGACGTTTTAATTACCCCGAAATCCAGCATATTGACTGTAGTTTCTGGCACCTTGTTGGCAATTTGTGTGCAGGTAATTACCCCAAACCCTAAAGTTGCCAGTCCTGGATCTAATCCTAAAATTCGTTTTTCCATTCAATTCACTTTTACTAAACCAGGGTATTGTTTAACTAGGAATACTGGCAATCTTGACCACTCGCTCTTAGTCTAATGGAATTGACAAATATAATAGTTTCACGCCTAGTGTTAAAAACCAAGTGGTGTACATTTTCTGTTAATTATTGTTTGTAGCACTGCTGTAAATCAGGTATGTCAATTGGTTTTCTCAGACAAGCCCTCAACGCCCTGCAAAAGCAGTCGCGTTCTCGAACTTCCTATCGGGTTAACCAGTGGTTCAAATGGTTATCCCCTGGACTATCGGTAAAACGTTGGTTGTTGATAAGTATTGGGGGTGTACTCCTGGCGAGTTTGGGGTTAGCTATTTGGGTTAAGCTGACCCCAATTTTTTGGATGATCGAGTTGTTTAGGGGTTTCCTTGGAGTAATCACCAACATCTTACCCAACTATATCAGTGGGCCTTTGGTGCTGCTGGGGGGATTGCTGTTAGTGCTTTGGGGACAAACTCGTACTGTCGGCTCAATTACTAAGGTACTAAGGGCAGAAGGTGGAGAAGAACTCATCGATGTCTTGCTGGCACATCATCGATTGTACCGAGGCCCAAAAATAGTAGTAATTGGTGGTGGTACGGGGCTTTCTACGTTGTTGAGGGGACTAAAAACCTACAGCGCTAATATTACTGCTATTGTCACTGTCGCCGATGATGGTGGATCTTCTGGGCGGTTGCGTCAAGAATTTGGAGTGTTACCACCAGGGGATATTCGCAATTGTTTGGCTGCACTAGCAGATGAAGAAAAGTTGTTAACAGAATTGTTTCAATACCGATTTCGGGCTGGAGATGGGTTAACAGGTCACAGTTTTGGCAATTTGTTTTTAACGGCAATGAGTGATATTACTGGAGATTTAGAACAAGCAGTTGCAGCCAGTTCTAAGGTGCTAGCGGTACGGGGACAAGTACTACCGGCAACTCTCAGTGATGTTCGCCTCTGGGCAGAATTAACCGATGGTCGCCGCATTGAGGGCGAGTCTAGCATTCCTAAAGCTGGAGGTAAAATTGTCAAAATTGGCTGTATTCCAGCTAATCCTCCGGCAGTGCCAGCAGCGATTAAAGCAATTAAAGAAGCTGATTACATTATTATTGGGCCAGGTAGTCTTTATACAAGTCTCATTCCTAATTTATTAGTACCAGAAATTGCCGATGCGATCGCTCAAACAGATGCCCCCCGTATTTATATCTGCAATATCATGACTCAGCCAGGAGAAACTGAAGGCTACACTGTTGCAGATCACATTAGAGCAATTGATGCTGCTTGTGGGGAAAGACAGCTATTTGATGCTGTGCTAATCCACAAAAAATCTCCCTCAGAGCAATCACTCATCCGCTACGCCGAACAAAACTCCCATCCCGTTTTCCTAGATAGAGAAGCCGTAACTCAACTAGGGCGAAGGATTGTTGCAGCTAATGTTTTATATGAAGATGAAACGGGTTTTGTCCGTCACAATCCGCAGAAACTAGCACAAGTGTTGTTGCGGTGGTACGGTAGAGGTCATTATGGAAAAAGGAGAAATATCACGTCTTGACTCGGTTATGAAAATTTTTCTTGCAGATACAGAGGCGACGCTACGCTTAGGTATTACTCTCGGTCAATCCCTGACTGCTGGCAGTGTAATTTTACTTGAAGGTGATTTAGGCGCTGGTAAAACTACCTTAGTTCAAGGTATTGGTAAGGGTTTGGGAATTGCTGAATCTATTGTCAGTCCCACTTTCACCCTGATTAATGAGTACACAGAAGGACGGCTCCCCCTTTACCACCTAGATTTATATCGCTTAGAACCACAAGAAGTTGCAGCCCTAAATTTAGAAAGTTATTGGGAAGGTATTGAGGTCATACCAGGAATTGTGGCAGTTGAATGGGCGGAACGATTGCCCTACAAACCAGATAGTTATCTAAGTGTGAGTTTGACTTATGAGGATGGGGGTACTCGTCAAGTCGAACTTATACCATTCAATTGTGCCCTTAGTGAAGCCATTGCTGCTATCTAAGCTCATATCCCGACCGAAGTACAAGATATTTCACTTTTTTAGATCGCAACACTAAAAAATTTTTGCTAATAGTTGAGGGAGAACTTCACACTCCTTCTATCTGCCACTACCACGCTCACCACTGTAAATCACTAACATTGTTATCTCAACCCAAAATAAGTGAAAAATTTTTGTAACAGCAGCTTGATTACTGCAATAATCAGTTAAAAAACTGATTTAGATAGTGTATGAATTAAGAAAAGGTAAACTGTTGTTGGGTTAAATGAGAGTTTTGCAGCACCTAGTCAGCTTGATTTAATCTGATTGGTTCTCTACTCTCATTAAGAGAACAAATCTGGATTATTTAGCAGTCAAAGCTAGTAGAAAAAAGTTAAATAACATCAAGCTATCTAGAAGTTATCTAACTTTTCCTTATACTCAATATACCCAAACTAAAGTCACAATGTATACACAATAATACTGATTTATATAATAATTAAAAAATTAATTTAAGTAATTGTAAATACCAATAAATTCTTTTATTGACATCTGTAATTATCACTCTTAGCAGATTTAAATAAAACATCTCGTATTTCTACATAACTATCGTAGAAATACGAGATGTTTTATCTTATGTTAGTTGACATTAATATATCTACGTGGATGCACTAGTTTTCTCTAATGAAAGAAGCGATCGCTTTTTTTATCGGTAAGCCAGAGTCATCCCTGGTATAGTACGTAAGGCCTTGATCAATAAATGCCGAGGTAGTATCTATTAACTGCTGAATAATCTCTGGACTAGTATTATCTATTTCTTGAGTAACTTTTTTGCCTGTAAATCGGTTTTTTCGAGCTTCTGGAGGTAATACAATCCGAGGATCTTTATAAGTTTCTTTTGGCTTGGGTTTAAATGTCTCATTTAATTCAAACTGAAGACGCAAGTAACGTTTAGACTCGTATCCACCCATGATTTGACGGCAAATTGTGCTATCAATCTCTGATGTAGGTTCCATAAAGATATTAGTCAAATTTTGTACCCAATCTAAGCCTTTCCATTTACTTATTTGCTTATATTGATATGGCTCACCAGTTTGACCTGTGCCAAGAGAAAGGATAGAAATATCTTCCAATCGCAGATTATTTAGTTTATATTTTTGCTTTATTTCTGGAGATACTGAAGACTGGCTGATCCTCATAACTAAACTCAAAGCTGCAAGACAGGGATTGTTAGCAGAAACTCCTCCATCAATGTGTGGAAATTCCCAATCGCCAAACTTTTCTTTATCTACAGGTTCTAATTTATATGGCGGGAAAAAAGTAGGTGCAGAGGCAGAAGCGGTACATATCTCCCATAAATAACAGTCATCGTACCATCTGTCTCCTAGATCGGGATGACAGTTTGTAAAAAAGGTTGTATTGCGATATAGCGTATCGTAAGCCAAAATCAAGATAATAGGTTTTTCAACATCTTTTATTCTTGTGTATTTATAAGCATCTTTGAGGACACTAATAATTCCATCATGAGAATATTTAGATGCTGAAAATACATCAAGAATTGATTTGATAACGGACGGCAAATTTTTATAGAGTTCTTTTCTATTCGCCGGAAAGATATCTTTACCTTTATCTATATACATTTTAATAAGTTCATCACTTGTCTTTCCTACAGCAATCCCTCCTGTCAATATTGAACCAGTAGAAGTGCCAGCAATGAGGTCAAAGTATTCGTGTAAGAAGTTCC
This sequence comes from Nostoc sp. C110, assembly GCF_043099725.1. Taxonomy (GTDB): domain Bacteria; phylum Cyanobacteriota; class Cyanobacteriia; order Cyanobacteriales; family Nostocaceae; genus Nostoc; species Nostoc muscorum_A. Next base: position 57,143 of record NZ_CP171148.1, read on the forward strand.
CTTTACCCTGGTTTCTAATTTCTTGTTCTACTTGTTTAAGCATTCGGGCTGCAATAACTCCCCGAATACCGCCACCATCTAAAGCTAAAATTTTGAAGGACATAGCAATTCTCCTTGATTATTTCTACGGTTATCTTTTCGGGCATAGTTTCTGGTAAATACATGACCTGGATGAAGGTCATATATGTTTCATTTTGTTTACTCCTATCCAGCTGTAAGATTTAACGAACCGCCTTCACTACGAGATACTACGCGTAGCTTGCTTTCCCATAAAGGTAGGCGCAACGTCTCGTTAGATAATGTTTTAAAAGTCTCCTTATCGGTATCGAAAGTTCTAGATCCCCCCTAACCCCCCTTAAAAATGGGGGAACCGGAATCAAAGTCCCCCTTTTTAAGGGGGATTTAGGGGAATCTAAAAGTGCCTAAAGTCAGAGCGAAACACTTTTCAACAACCTCTTAGAGAAGGACACCAAGTAGGGAAAACGAAGATTAAATAGCTAATCTTATAGCCGTAAGGAGGGAGTTATTGAAGATTTGACTTCAAACACTTATAAATAAATTCAGAGTTTCGTGTTGCAATTTTTGATACAGCAACAAGTCAATACCCTTTGGTTAAAAGGGTAAAGAAGGAAAAACAAAGATTTTCGTCTTTTAGCTTTAACCAAACCGCATTGGTCTAGTCTTAACTCTGGATAGATGAAAATCTTGCCTATTCAAGTATGGCTTTGATGTATAAATATCTGTCTACTACATAAGCTTAAATAAACATTTGCTACAAGAAAGTTAAAGCTTGACCCCGCACTTGGGTATTTACTTGACCTTTCTCGTAAACTATCTCACCGCCGACAATGGTAGTTGTAGCCCAGCCTGTGAGGTTCCAGCCTTCAAATGGACTCCAATGGCATTTGGTTAAAAGTTCCTCACGCCGGACTGGACGGTATGTATTTAAATCTACAAGCACTAAATCAGCATCATAACCAGGTGCGATCGCTCCTTTATTGGGAATACCATAAGCCACAGCTACATTCTTAGACATCCAGTTGACAACTTGGGAAACAGTACACTTTCCCTCCATCGCCGCAGTTAACATCAAAGCTAGGGAAGTTTCCACCCCAGGCATTCCTGAAGGAGTATTGGGGTATTCTTGAGCTTTTTCTTCTAAGGTGTGGGGTGCGTGATCTGTAGCGATGAAATCAATCACGCCATCGCGTAAAGCTTGCCAAAGGACTTCGTTATCGTGGGGCGATCGCAAAGGTGGATTCATCTGTGCTAAAGTACCAATCTTTTCATAAGCACTGGTGTTCAACACCAAATGCTGTGGCGTTACCTCTGCTGTCACCCAACTAGGTTTCTCTTGACGCAACAAATCTGCTTCTTCGGCTGTTGACAAATGGAGAATATGCAGACGACGGTGATATTTTTGAGAAAGTTTTAATGCCAGTTGGGTTGCCAACAAAGCCGCTTGATTATCTTGAATTTGTGAGTGAACGGCTGGATCGTGAATGTTGGCAAATTCTTGGCGGCGTTGGTTGATTCTAGCTTGGTCTTCGGCATGAACAGCAATCAAGCGATCGCCTTTAGCAAATATCGTCTCCAGTGCTGTTTCACCATCAACCAGCAACTGACCGTGCATCGACCCCATGAAAATTTTAATTCCCGGTGTGGGTTTGGCCAAAAGCAAGTCTGGAAGATTCTCTGCTGTTGCCCCAATAAAAAAGCCATAATTAACCAAGGACTTTTGTGAGGCCCGTTCTAGCTTGTCGTCTAAAGCTTGCTGTGTCGTTGTTAGGGGGCGCGTATTAGGCATTTCTAAAAATGAAGTGACTCCACCTTTAGCGCAGGCACAACTGGCGGTGAATAAATCTTCCTTGTGTTCTAAACCAGGTTCCCGGAAATGTACCTGTGGATCAATCACTCCCGGCAACAAAGTTAACCCTTCTGCGTCAATTTCAGTGACTACTGCTGTTTGGGAGATTTCTGGCGCAACTTCGACTATTTGGCGATCGCGGGTCAACACATCCCCAATCATCATTTCACCATTGGGTAGGACTATGCGAGCGCGACGAATCAGTAAAATTTGTGGAGATGACATAAGGCTAACTTTTTTAGGCAGGGAGCTATATATTACAGATAACTATGCTTTTAGGTTAAACTTAGTCGCGCTCTGAGTGTTAATTTTTTTGCTGACCGTTAAAAAAAAGTTTATTTTTAATCTATGAAGAACCCCCTTTATCAATAATCTAAAATTGGTAGTCAAGATGCGAACATAACCAGGAAATTAAAATTTTCCCGTTAAGATTAACAGATAAAGTCTCACTAGGCGAGTTAATTACCTACATCTTTCCTTCAGTTAAGTAATTTCATGCAAAATCAAGTGTCTGATAACAACTCTAGTCAACAACCCGATAATTCCTGGATCGCAGAGCTAGGTAGAACAATTGTATTGAGTATTGTTCTAGCTCTGGGAATTCGTACCTTTGTTGCTGAAGCACGCTGGATTCCTTCTGGGTCAATGGAACCCACTCTGCATGGTACGCCAAACCAGTGGGAAGCAGACAAAATCATTGTCGATAAGTTGAAATATAAATTTGCTGACCCGCAGCGTGGAGATATCGTAGTATTTTCACCCACGAAAGAGTTACAAAAAGAACAATACCAGGATGCTTTTATTAAAAGAGTAATTGGCTTACCTGGAGAACAAGTACAACTCAGAGATGGCAAGGTCTATATTAATAACAAACCCCTTCCAGAAACTAATTATCTCAGTTCTGGTCAAAGCACAGTTATTAATGTTTGCCAATCAGGGCCACAGCCACCTTTTTTGGAAAAACCCCAGACTATACCAGATGATTCATATTTAGTACTAGGTGATAATCGTAACAATAGTTATGATGGACGCTGCTGGGGTGTTGTCCCTCGCCAGAATATTATTGGCCGGGCTGTAGTTCGTTTTTGGCCTCTAAATCATGTTGGAGGAATAGATAAAGTACCACCATATCCCCAAACAACCCGATAACAGATAATTTAGCTTGATGCTTTTGCTCAAGAATAATTTAGTAAGGTGGATGAATCACAAAATAATTTTAGATTGGTGATTTAGCAGTCCCTAATCTAAAATCTAAAATCTAAAATTACTATGATGCCTTACCTAGCCAAGATTTTACTGTATCCAGTAAAATCACTGGATGGTGTTGAAGTTGAAAAGGTTGGAGTTCTTGCCAGTGGCGCACTACAGCATGACCGCGAGTTTGCCATCTTTGACGAGCGGGATAAATTTGTCAATGGCAAGCGTCATGCTAAAATCCATTTACTAAGGGCGCAATTTGCACTATTCAATAGAACTATTTCGCTACAAATCCCAGGCGGCGACTCACAACAAGTTTTTCATCTGGATGACGAACGGCAAGCCCTAGAAGCAACTTTGAGTAATTATTTTGAGTTTGCTGTTACATTAAGGCAAAACTCTCTGATGGGCTTTCCTGACGATACCCACTCGCCAGGCCCAACGGTAATTAGTACAGCAACGTTGACAGAAGTAGCTTCTTGGTTTCCCGGTTTAAGTGTAGATGAAATACGCCGTCGGATGCGTGCCAATATCGAGATTGATGGTGTACAAGCATTTTGGGAAGATCGGCTATTTAGCGAACAAGGTGATTTAGTCTCCTTTCGAGTGGGAGATGTAGATTTTTTTGGGGTTAATCCATGCCAGCGTTGTATAGTTCCAACACGCGATTCTTACTCAGGGGAAGCTTACCCAAGCTTTCAAAAAATATTTGCAACCCAGAGGCAAGCAACTCTGCCTAATTGGGTTGCTTCATCGCCTTTTAATCACTTTTACAGATTGAGTGTTAATACTCAATTGCCTATATCCTCAGCCGGAAAAATTTTACAAATCGGTGATAAAGTTGACATACTTCTATAAGAAAATTAACATTTATTTACAATAAAAAACACTAAGTAAATTTTCTTGGATTTTTTTTGTTATTACTATGTATTTGCATGAAAATTTTAAAATTGTTGTAGTTAGATATAGGTTTTTGTGCAAGTCCAGAGGTTTCGAGACTGGAAAATCAAGACCTCAGCAATTAGAAATTAAATTTAGGATTAGGTGCTAATGGCAACCTGAATTTTAGAATGGCATACTGTAGCTTATCGGTTAAATTTCAGTTGTTCTGAGTAAATGTACTGATACGTTGTCAGATAAAACTGAGCAAATTAAGCCGTAATGGTTACAAATCGGCTATGCCTACGCAAAATTTGAAAATTGGAGGTTGGAGAAACTTAACCAGTCAGACAAGTATCCAAACAAAATTTTTAATGCTTTTTTTATACTCAATTTTCTCAGAGATGTCATGATCAAAGTGATGACATACCGTAATTTTTTTGGTATTAAATGTAGCTGGCATAGCAAAAATGCCCCAAATATATGCTGGGGAAAAATTAAACAACAATGTTATCCAAACTTCAGTCCGTCAAATCTCTTAATTGCTTAGTTGGCAAAGTTTACGCCAGGATGCCCCTAAAGTATGTTCTGATTGTCCCCTTTATATTGCAAATTTGCGGGGCGGTGGGGCTTGTGGGCTATCTTTCGTATCAAAACGGACAAAAAGCGGTAAGAGAGCTTGCTAGCCAATTAGAAAATGAAATCTGCGATCGCATTGAACAGCATCTTAATAACTATTTAACAACTCCGAAGCAAATAAATCAAATTAACTTAGATGCGGTTGAGCTAGGTATGCTCAACCTTTCTGATTTTAAAACTACCGGAAATTACTTTTGGAAACAAATGCAGGTTTTCAATGTTGGCTACAACAGCTTTGCCAACCCCAAAGGGGAATTTATCGGTATTGAACGTTTAGATGATGGCAAGCTGTTGATTAATGAAGTTAGTCAAAAGCATGGTATTGGGAAACTTTATATTTATGATTCAGACTTGAAGGGAAATCGTCGCCAGCTTCAGCAAGTTAAAGATTACGATCCTCGTGTCGAAGCGTGGTATGCAGATGCAGTCAAGGCAGGCAAACCCGTTTGGAGTCAAATTTATCAATGGGAAGATAAACCAGAAGTTTTATCTATATCTTCCAGCTATCCTGTTTATGATAAGAGCCGCAAGCTGGTTGGGGTTATTAGTGTTGATTTAATTTTGTCACAAATCAGCAACTTTTTAACCAAATTAAACACCGATCAATCGGGTAAAGCCTTTATTTTAGAGCGTTCTGGGTTAATAGTGGCTTCTTCTACCGAACCACCATATAGCATCATTAATGGTCAAATAAAACGTCGAACAGCATTAGAAAGTCGAAATTCTTTAATTAGGCTCACAACCCAGTCTTTGATCAAACGCTTTGGTAGTCTTGGGTTTGTTGTGGGGAAGCAACAGCTAACTTTTAGCGCCGATGGAATGCGTTATTTTGTACAAGTAAAAAGTTGGAAGGATGAACTGGGTTTAGATTGGCTAATCGTGGCGGTGATTCCTGAAGGCGAATTTATGGAGCAAATTAATGAGAACACCCGCATTACCGTTTTGCTGTGCATAGTTGCTTTTTTAGTGGCTACAAGAATCGGGATTTTAACTGCTCGCTGGGTAATTAAGCCGATTTTACAATTAAACACATCAGCTAAGAAAATTGCTCAAGGTGAATGGGAGCAAACACCAGAAATTCAGCGCTCCGATGAGTTGGGGGAACTAGCCAAGTCATTTGAAACTATGGCAAAGCAGCTGCAAGCATCCTTCAGTGTTTTGGAGGCAAAGAATGCTCAGATGCAAGTTTTAAATGAAGCTCTATCTGAAAGTCAGAGTCGGCTAACTCAATTTTTAGAAGCTATGCCAGTAGGTGTATTTATCATAGATGCTGAAGGTGAACCTTATTACACAAATCATATTGGGCAGCAAATTCTTGGTCAAGGAGCGATCGCAGAAGTTAGCAGCGAACAATTGTCAGAGGTATATCAAGCTTACCTTGTCGGCACAGATCAACTTTACCCCAGCGATCGCCTACCAATTTTGAGAGCATTGCTTGGGGAAAGTACCAGGATTGATGATATGGAAGTTCGCCATTTTGACAAGATTATTCCCATTGAAGTTTTGGGCAAGCCCATCTATGATGAATCGGGAAATTTGGCTTTTGCGATGGCTACCTTTTTTGATATCACCCAACGCAAACAAGCAGAAAACTTATTAGCAGAATATAATCGCACCTTAGAAGCTCAAGTCAAAAAACGTACTGAAGAGTTCCAGCAAGTGATTGAGCAACTGCAAACCACCCAAGAAGAACTAATTCAATCGCAAAAAATCGCCGCCCAAGAACAGCAAGCAGCCGTTCGGGAAGCAGCGCGAAGTGCCGCAGCCAACCTCGCCAAAAGCGAATTCCTGGCGAACATGAGCCACGAACTGCGTACCCCACTCAACGCCATTCTTGGTTTCACCCAAGTCATGAGCCGAGATTATTCGCTATCTAGCGAACACCAAGAAAACTTGGCAATTATCAATCGTGCTGGCGAACATCTACTTAACTTAATTAACGACATTCTAGAAATGTCTAAAATCGAAGCTGGGAGAATCACATTAAATCGCAGTAGCTTTGACTTAATTCATTTATTGAATAACTTAGAAGAGATGCTGTATTTGCGTGCTGCATCGAAGGGCTTACAAATAGTATTTGAGTATGCACACGACATTCCTCAATACATAGAAACCGATGAAAATAAACTATTTCAAGTCTTGCTCAACCTCTTGGGGAATGCCATCAAATTTACTGATATTGGCAGAGTCACGCTACGGCTGAGATGGGAGCAGGGGGAGGAAAATCTTTCTTATAACCCTCGTCTCTTGTTCGAGGTACAAGACACTGGTTGTGGTATTAATCCGCAAGAAATTGGCTTGCTGTTTGAGGCTTTTGAGCAAACCGAAATCGGTAGAAAATCTCAACAGGGAACAGGACTCGGTTTAGCAATTAGCCGTAAATACGTGCAACTGATGGGGGGAGATATTACAGTCAGCAGTACTCCTGGTATAGGTAGTACATTTGCCTTTGATATTCAAATTGCTTTAGCTTGCCCTAGAGAAATGCCGATAAACCCAATTAAATCTCAAATTCTATCTTTAGCGCCGACTGAAAAAGCATACCGCATCTTAGTGGTTGATGATGCCAAAGAAAGCCGTCTACTGCTAGTTAAAATTCTGACATCTCTGGGCTTTGAAGTCAGGGAAGCTACAGATGGTGTGGAAGCAGTTAGTAATTGGGAATCTTGGCAACCACACTTGATTTTTATGGATATGCGAATGCCGATCATGGACGGCTACGAAGCTACAAGAATAATTAAAGGTAAACAAGTAGGGTATGGGACAGCCAATAGATTACGGAGGTTCCCAAAATTTAAACAACTGACATCATCAGGGAGCCAGTACCTTAACGGAGGGTTAACCGATTCAGATGACTGTGAAGTTCTCAAAACTATATACAAAGCCTCTCCCACACCAGAAATAGCTGGTGTCGTGGAACACAATCATGATGCTTCTGGTGCGGCCATTTTGCGATCGCCAAAAGCCCTAGCTCCCTGTTTCGACTTCCTGGAAACAGGGCAGGGTTGTTTGAATAAACACACAATCGTTATTGCCCTAACTGCTAGCGCCTTTGAGGAAGAACGCCAGAAGATTTTATCTATTGGCTGCGATGATTTTATTCGCAAGCCATTCACACAGGAAGTATTATTGGAAAAACTGAGCCAACATCTGGGTGTAAAGTATACCAATCAAGTAGAAAACCCAAATACAGCAGTTGCCGAGCAAGCTACACAGATATTTGTTAGTTTTGCTGAACTCCTGAGTCATTTATCACAAATGTCACCTGAGTGGCTTCAAAAGATCCACTATGCCGCAGCCAGCTGTAGCGATGAATTGATTTTAGAGTTAGTCAAGCAAATTCCCTCAGATAATGTTCAGGTATCGCAAGTTCTCAGGGATTTAGCAAATAACTACCAGTTTGAGAAAATTATGGAATTGACTAGAACAAACGTAGAATGAATTACGAGCATTTAGACCCTAATAAAAAAGATATTTTGATCGTTGACGATATGGCGGACAACCTGCGGGTTTTATCCTCAATATTGACAAGGGAAGGGTATAACGTTCGTAAAGCCTTGAACTGGCAAATGGCACTGACAGCAACTCAAACAGTATTGCCGGATCTGATTTTGCTCGATATTATGATGCCAGAAGTAGATGGCTATGAAATTTGTCAGGCATTTAAAGCTTGGGAGCTAACAGCCGATATTCCGGTAATTTTTATTAGCGCTTTAGATGATGTTTTTGACAAAGTTAAAGCCTTTAAGGTAGGTGGTGTAGACTACATCACTAAACCTTTTGAGTTTCAAGAAGTTTTAGTGCGCGTGAAAAATCAACTGGCATTGAGGTCAGCGCGATTAGAAATATTGAAACTAAATGTAGAATTGGAACATCGGGTAACACAGCGAACTGAGGAGCTAGAAAAAGCTCTCCAAAAACTTCAAAAAGAAATTAATTCCCGTCAAAAATTGCAAAGTAAACTATTAGATATAGCGCTGCATGATTCGCTGACTGGATTACCAAACCGAGTGTTGTTTATGAGAAGACTAGATAATGCTCTCAATCGAGCCAAACAAGAATCTAGTTATCAGTTTGCAGTACTTTTTTTAGACTGCGATCGCTTCAAAGTTGTCAATGATTCCCTTGGTCATTTGGTAGGAGATGAATTACTGATTTCTATCGCTCGTCGCCTGCAAGCGTGTCTCATACCTATTGATACTCTAGCTCGATTGGGTGGTGATGAATTTGGAATTCTATTAGAAAATATTACGGATATCAATATAGCAATCCAAGTTGCCGATAGGATTCTAAAACAGCTATCACTTGCTTTTAAACTAACAAGATATGAAGTCTTTATGAATGCCAGTATTGGCATTAGTTGGGGCAATAAAGATTACGACCGTCCAGAGTATTTGCTGCGGGATGCTGATACGGCAATGTATCGGGCTAAGGCTCAAGGAAGAGCAAAATATCATGTTTTTAATCCAGCGATGCATCAAGAAGCTATTCAACTTTTAGAGTTAGAAAATGACCTACGAAGGGCTGTTGAAAGGCAAGAATTCCTCGTTTATTATCAGCCAATTGTTTCTCTAATTACAGGTAGAATTTCTGGATTTGAAGCCTTGGTGCGCTGGCAACATCCAATTCGTGGTCTAGTTCCTCCTACAGAATTTATTCCTGTAGCAGAAGAAACAGGTTTGATTAATGCCATCAATACTTGGGTATTACAGTCAGCTTGTCATCAACTAAGCATCTGGCAACATCAGCCAGTGACACCAGAACCTCTAACTATTAGTGTCAATTTGAGTGCTAGGTTATTTTTACAACCCAATTTTGTAGAACAAATTGACAGAATTATTTATGAAACTAAAATAAATCCTACATATTTAGAATTAGAAATAACAGAAAGTGTAATTATGGAAAATACTAATGCAATTAAGATAATTTTTCAACAACTAAAACAGCGAAATATAAAGTTAATTATGGATGACTTTGGTACAGGATATTCCTCTTTAAGTTACCTGCACAGCTTTCCATTAAATGCCCTCAAAATTGATAAATCTTTCGTCAAACGTATGCAGGATAATAAAGAAAATATGGGGTTAGTACCAGCAATGATTGGCATTGCCAATTCAATGGGTATGAGTGCGATCGCTGAAGGTGTCGAAACAGAAGAACAGTTAGACCAGTTGAGAAGTCTAAATTGTAATTTTGCTCAAGGATTTCTGTTTTCTGAACCCATAGAACAACAATTGGTTGTTAAGTTGCTTGCCGCATCACCTCAATGGTAGCTATCCACTAAGTATTTGGAAAAATTTTAATTGTTGGCGTTCGGCTAGATTATCTGTGTCGGCTATCTAGATAAGTTGCTATAAGCAGGCTATCAGATTTGTCAAGCTCATAATTGGCCAATAGCTTTGGTAGTTTATAAAACTCTCTAGCCACTGGGGGAGTTAAACTATAAATATAAGCATTTTGGTGAAATAGAGCAAAAAAATCAGGGTAATTTTAAATAAGCATTTACTATCCTCAATCATTACAAGCATAGCTTTTAATACATAATGCATTTCAATCAAACTAACCATCATAAAAAAAATATTTTGGTGGTCGATGATACCCCAGATAATTTGAGGCTTTTATCGGCAATGTTGACTGCACAAGGTTTTGAAGTTCGCAAAGCTTTAAACGGTAAAATGGCACTAACTGCATGTCAAATGGTTTTGCCGGATGTGATTTTGCTGGATATCAACATGCCAGGGATGGATGGCTATGAAGTTTGTCAACAACTGAAGGCTGACGATAAAACTTGTGAAGTCCCAGTAATTTTTATCAGCGCCCTGGATGATGTTGTGGATAAAGTAAAAGCTTTTGATGTTGGTGGTGTAGATTATATTGCCAAACCTTTTCATGGGGCAGAGGTTGTGTTGCGAATTGAAAATCAGATTAATTTACGTTTGCTCCAAGTTAGACTGCAAGAAAAAAACTTTTTATTACAAGAGGCTCTTGATAACTTAAAATCTGCTCAAGTTCAACAGATTCAGAACGAAAAGATGGTGGCGCTGGGGCAGCTAGTGGCTGGGCTGGCTCATGAAATTAACAATCCCATCAGTTTTATTTATGGTAATCTCCAATATGCTGGTCAATATGTGCAAGACTTAGTAAATCTAATTGAAGTTTATCAACAAGAATATCCTAAACCCACGCCAAAAATTCAGCAAATATCCCAAGATGTAGACCTGAATTTTGTGATTAACGATCTACAAAACCTCATAGGTGCAATGTATAGAGGCTCCGATCGCATTCGGGAAATTGTCGTGGCGCTACAACACTTTTCTCGGCATGATGAAGCAGAGATGAAGCGGGTAAATATCCATGAAGACATCGAAAACACTTTGGTGATGTTACAACATCGACTCAGAGAAGCAGCAGACCGTCCCGCAATTATTTTAGTGAAAGATTATGGTAACTTGCCCCTAGTTACTTGCTATGCGAGTGAACTAAACCAAGTATTTATGCATTTATTGAATAATGCTATTGATGCAATAGAAGAGGGAATGGGGAAGGTGGGGCCTCTGGGAATAAGGGGTAATGGGGAGTGGGGAGCGGGGAATCAATCTTTTAATCGTTATTCTCAAATGCCACTTGACGGGAGTCGCTCTAATTGGGGAGACACACAGGTTCCTGCACTCGGAGAAACCTCAAACCCGCAGTGGCTCTTCCCTACCCCCCAAATTAGGATTCACACAGAGGTGACAGACTTAAATACGATCAAAATTGCGATCGCAGATAATGGCCCTGGTATAGAAGAGTCGTTGCGATCGCGTTTATTTGACCCATTTTTTACCACAAAACCTGTGGGCAAAGGTAGTGGGCTAGGATTATCTATTAGCTATCAGATTATCGTCCAAAAACACCGAGGAAATATTACCTGCACTTCTTCTGTTGGGCAAGGAGCAGAGTTTGCGATCGAAATTCCCATTGAGCAACCTGAGCGTTAGCCAACAGTAAGCTCGGTTAATGAAGAGGATAACCCGAATTTCTCACTCATAGGGTGGGGAGTGTGGGAGGTGTGGGAAGGGTGGGGAGTGTGGGAAGGGTGGGAAGGGTGGGAATTTAGTCAAGTAACCAATCATCTGGATGAGTAATCATCTTGACTAACCCGCTAAGGACTTGATTGTAAGGAGCGTAGAGTTCTCTTCCTTGTTCGACCGTAAGATATTGACATTTTACAGCAAACTTTAACCAAACTTGAGTTTCTGCTACCTCCGCCTCACAATCATTCAGTTTAGCGACAAAAGCAGCTTTATATCGCCGTTTTCTCCAAGCCTCTGCCATATTTGCACAGACAGAGCGAGAGGAGCGACGAATTTGGTCAGTTAATGAATATTTTTCTTCAACTGGGAACTTTTTAGAATATTCAAAAATTTGCATTGCTGTCTCAAATGCTAATTGATAAATGGCTAAATCCTCATGAGTTCTAAAATACTTTTTCCCTTTTTCTTCCATCTTCTTTAATTTCGACCATTCCATTCTTCATCTTCCCACACCTCCCACACCTCCCACACCTCCCCTTTCAAGGGTAGGTATTTAAAAATCAGGCAGTAGAGAGAGTGATTTGAGAAACATTAAGTTGTGGAGTAAAGCTTGGCCAAGGCTCAGGGAAAAAACCACCGATTGGTAATGGAAGACGATTAAGAACAGCGGCCTTAATCACTAAAAATCCACGGCGGAAGCAACTAAGCCAACGGTGAGGGAGACTATTTTTAAAATTGCGTCGTGCAATATGAGTTTGGGGTAATTCATCTAAACTACTAATAGGGAGATTTGCATCAACACAACCACCAACACTTACTTGCCATAAAATAGCGATCGCTATGGCTAACCAATGTCTTTCGGCACGTTTAGGGTCAGTGATTTTGGTTTGATGCCAATCAAAACCACCTCGTTTACCATCTTTAAACAGACACTCAATCCAAGAGCGCATAGAATACCAGCAAGCATCCGCAACCTCCGGCTGTAAATCAGTGAGAATTAACCAAGGTTCGGCATAGCCATCGTCATAGCGAGCTAATAAGGTACATTTGATTGAATTAGTTTTAAAACAAGTTATTAAGCCTTTGAATGACTGACCCACTTGTGGCACTAGAGTATTTAAAGGCTGCCAAGCATCCTGCCCCAAAACTTGAAACTGTCCAATTTGATTAATCCGCATAAACGGATGCCAACCATTGGATTGAATTTTTTCATACAGCCAAGGAGCGTAAAGTCCTCGGTCAGTGGTAACAATTACAAACCAATCTGCTGGGATGCTTTGGCTGATCTGGCTCAACAGTTTTTGCCAGTGCAGTTTCCAACTCCCTGGTTTAGTTGCTTCTACTATTTTCCAAGCAATAGGAATTCCGCAACCTCGGTAAACAATACTAATTGCTAGTACAGTAAAGCGATCGCTCAAAGTCGAGGCATCTGCTGCCAGAGCCAAACGCTTTTCGTTCTGCGGCCAAAGGCTTAAAATCCAGCACAGTAGTGGACTAAAACAAGTTGTAATATCTAATGAAGTCCGTCCTGTCTTCGTTTTATCCTCAGCATCTCGATACCATTCTCGCAGTTGCTGGCGCACAGTATTCTCTTTTTTACCCAGCAACTCTGCTAAAAATACTGAAACTGTTGTTAGTCCACTTGATTGAGTCATCACTATCCCAAAACTCCACATTGCCAGTACTACTGCTTGCGGCTTTGTGAGATTCGGCATTTTTTCTATGACTTTTCTAGTCCATTGTCTTAATTCCTCACTTTTTCCTATCTGCATTTACCCTCCTACAGCCTTTAATTCTGCTCCGCATCTGCCTTGTATATTTTTGCGGACTGACATCAGTTCTGTATTTTACCTGTTAATTTGCCCCTTTCTTAAATACCTACCTTTGAAAGCCACACCTCCCACCCTTCCCACACCTCCCACACCTCCCATACCTCCCACCCTCCCACCCTCCCCACGCCCTGCCTCTTTAGTCACAGGCTTAAGGGCAGTTGAACTGTGAACCTTGCCCAGCCCTGAGAACTAGTAACTTCAATTTTGCCTTGGAGATATTCTACTAACTTCTTCACTAATGCTAAACCTAAGCCTGTGCCGCCATGTTGCCAGCGATCGCTCTGAGGAATTCGGTAAAATGGCTCAAAGATCCGAGATTGTTCTGTTGTAGGGATTATTACCCCAGAATTACTAATTGTAATTTGAAAGTATGGGGCTTGAAGGTTATCTAATAGATCAGATTCTGCATCCTCATTGATGAGACTTTTTGTGGTGTCGATTATCCGAACATCCATTGTAATCTGTCCTTCAGGCGGAGTATATTTACAAGCATTGTTGAGTAACTCTGAGACAATTTCGGTCAGGCTAGCCAAGTCTGAAAGTAAAGGTGGTAAATTTGGCAAAATACTAACTTCCAAAGTCTGCTCTTTAGCTTTCGCTCTTTCTTCAAAATACTCGGCGACGTGAGGTAGCCAATGTTGAAGTTGAATTGAAGTTAATTCCAATGGATAGACATCTGCATCAATCATTCGGATATGCAGCAAATTGTCTACTAGATTCAGTTCTTGTTCGCATTGCTCACGCAGGATAGTTAAGTAGCGAGCTACAGATTCCGATGGAGAAAGTGTGCTTGAATTTAAGCTATCCTGCCGCTCAAGAATATTTTCTAGAGCGGAGATTGCCATTTTGATGTTTGACAAGGGCGTTCGCATTTCATGAGAAGTGGTTGCGAGAAAATCCTCTTTCAACTTGTTCAGGCGTTGGAGTTCTGCCACTTGAATTTCTAGTTGTTGGGCACGTTCAGTTGCGAGATTGCGTTCTTCGGTGAGCCGTCGTTGTGTGTCATCTCGAAAAACTAATACTGCTCCTGTAATCATGCCACTGTTGTCTCTGAGGGGAGTAGCACTATCAGCGACTGGTATAGTTGTCCCGTCTCTAGTAATTAGTAAAATTTGACTGCCTAGATAGATAGTAGTTTCTTGTTGGAGAGCTGCGAGAATTGGATTTTGGGCAGGGATCTGAGTTTGTTCGTCAACGAGTCGGAACACCTCTGTTAACATCCGTCCCTTGGCTTCATCCCATCGCCAGCCTGTTAATGCTTCACCTGCCTGATTTAGGTACTTTACACGCAACTCAGGATCAACCACAATCACACCGTCGCCCATTCCCCTAAGGACAGAACTCAAAAATTGCTCGCGATCATAGCGATTGAGTGCTGTTTGAATGGCAACGTAAAGTTCTTGTTCCTTGATGGGTTTGAGAATATACCCAAAGGGTGATGTCAGTGTTGCCCGCTCCACGGTACTTTTATCCGAGTGACCTGTAAGATATATAACAGGAATTTGCAAATTACGCCAAATTTGCTCAGATGCCTGAATCCCGTCCATTTCGCCGCGTAACCTGATATCCATTAAAATCAAGTTTGGGCGTGACCCAGTTGCTTTTTCAATTGCCTCTTCTGCTGAATCGGCGATACCTAAAACAGTATATCCCAGAGACTCTAAACTTTCTTGTAAGTTGATGGCAAGAATATATTCATCTTCAACAACAAGGATTCGAACTGTCTCCTTTTTATATGTGTTTGATGGGATGCCAATCATTTTTATATCCGGCTGTTTGTAAAAGTAATTTTGAACTGTGTTCCCTGATGAGATTCAATTTCGAGTTTTCCTCTTAACTGTTTGACTAAGCCCTGAACAAGGTTTATGCCCAGTGTTTTAGCTTTCTTACTATCAAAATTTTCAGGTAAACCAATGCCATTATCTCGAATAATGAGTGTCAAAATAGACTCGGATTCTTGATAAAACTTAACCTCAATTTCACCCCTAATATTACCGACAAAGGCATATTTCAAAGCATTAGAAACCAGTTCGTTGATAATCAAGCCACAAGGAATGGCCGTTTCGATATCAAGGCTAGCATCATCAACTTGAATCTTCAGGTGAATCTGGCTGGAATTGACGTTATAAGAATCAAATAAATGAGTTGTTAAATCTGGGATGTATTGAGCAAAATCAATATCAGCGAGGTCTTCAGATCGGTATAGTTTTTCATGAACTAGGGCAATGGAGGCAATGCGGTTTTGGCTATCGCGCAAAACAGATGTCACGACAGGATCTTGTGTCCGTCTGCACTGCATTTGCAGCAAACTGCTGACAATTCCTAAATTGTTTTTCACCCGATGGTGAATTTCTTTAAGTAATACTTCTTTTTCTTTAAGAGAGGCTTTGATTTTTTCCTCTGCTTGCTTATGCTCGGTGATATCTTGTTGGACAGCTACAAGGACGTTTCCATACTCAAGATGCCCAAAAATGCAAGCGTTTGCCCTACACCAGAAAGGAGTGCCATCTTTCTTAATATTATGAACTTCATAAGTAGCTTCACCGTTTTGAATAATAGCAGTCCTAATTGCCTGATTAACTTCTTCAGGTGTAGTATGTTCGTCCCCGTAGTTGACAATCGACACATGCTGACCGATTAATTCACCAGGTTCATAGCCAAACATTTGCTCAAATTTAGGATTGGTGTAGACAAATATGCCATCTGTGGCACGAACTAGGCAAATTCCCTCTGCCATGTTACGGGTAATTACTGCTTGCAGTTCTAACATTTGTTCAGCGCGTTTGCGATCGCTGATTTCAACTACAACAATGCCCACACTAATGGGTTGATCAGCTTCAGACTGAATCGGAAAATAGGAAGCTAGCCAAGTTCTGATAACACCTGGGAGTTTTGGGGTTTCTCCAGTGATTTCCAAATCCAGAATCGGTTCACCCGTTGTCGAAACATATTGCAACACCTGCTCCAGCTTTGGTGTCAAATCGGGGACAATCTCCCGCAGTGTCTTGCCAATATGCGCTGCTGCGGGAATGCCATTAATTTCTGCCAATGCTTCATTAACAAATGAAAAACGCAGTTCTCGATCAAGAATGCTTACACCAACAGGTGCGCTATTGATGAAGGCATCCAATAACTTTTGCTTGTGAGCCAGTTCTCGCTCCAGAACCTTGCGATCGCTGATATCAATGATCACGCCCAGCATCCGTACAGGGTCGCCTGCTTCGTTGTAAACGCCGCGCCCTTTCCCCGTGAGCCAGTGAACTTTGCCATCGGGGTAAATCACTCGATATTCACCTTTAAAATTAATATGTTCTGCCAACGCATTTAATACAGCCTGTTCAATTCGCTCAACATCCTCTGGATGAACACAATCGCGCCATAGTTGATAGGCTGCTGACGTTTCTGGCTTTAAACCTAATAAACGAAAATGGTTGTTATTCCAGAGAACTTCCCCTGTTTCAACATTCCAATCCCAAAGACCGATGTGGTTAAATTCTAAGGTTAGCCTTAGTTGTTCTTCACTTCTAGCTAAGGCTGCTTCGGTTTGTTGGCGTAAGCGAAGCTCATCGTAGACATCGCTGATATCCCGATGAGTGCCAGTCATCCGCAAAGGATTACCCTTTTCATCTCGGATGACAACCTTACCGTAGTTGGCAATCCATTTCCATTCGCCAGACTTAGTTCTGAGTCTATAGTCAAATTTGTATCGTACTGAACTATCCTTGAGGTGGGCTGCCAAGATTTCTTCAACCCAAGGTAAATCATCTGGATGAACTAATTGCTCCCAAGTACTCCAATCCTGTGGAACTTCATCAAAGCTGTATCCGAGCATTTCTAAATAGCGGCGGCTGTAATACACTTCTCCAGTGATAATATTCCAGTCCCACAAACCATCCCCAGAAGCTTCAAGTGCTAATTGTAGTCGTTCCTCACTTTGGCGCAAGGTTTCTTCCACTTTTTGGCGATCGCGTAGCGCAATTTCCCGTTCGGTGACATCTTGGGCAGTACCATAAAGGCGAATTACCTCTCCATCGGCGTTGAATTCTACATATCCAATGCCCTCAAAATAGCGATTAGAGCCATTCTGGGGGACACGAAGAATTTGTTTGTAGGACTCACCAGTGGCGATCGCCCGCTCAACTGCTTGGTGCAATTTCTCCCGATCTTCAGGGTGATACAATTGCAGATTTTCTTCATAGCTTGGTTCAAGAAGTGCGAATTCTCGATTGAAGAGATCAAAAAGCCCCTTTGACCAGGTAATTTTGCCACTGGCAAGTTCAAACTCCCAATTACCAAGGCGAGCAACTCGCTGTGATTCTTCTAGCAGAGCTTGACTTTTGCGTAAGGTTTCTTCACTGTTTTTGAGATCGGTGACATCTACCACTAGTCCATCCCAAGTCACACGCCCATCCTGCAACTGGCGTGGTGTAGAACGAAAATGGAACCATTTGAGTTGACCACTAGGCGTTCGCATTCGTAGTTGAATATCAAAGATAGACAGATTTAGCCGGGACTCTTCAACGGCTTCCTGTAGACGGGGAATATCCTCTGGGATAAACTGCCGATAAAGCAGAGATGAATCTCTGAGTGCATCTTCTACTTTGACTTCCATTAGTCTTTCAATGCCCCCACTCAGATAGGAAAAGCGATCGCTCCCATCCAGTTCGCGGATCACCCGATAAACTGCACCATTGGGCAGATTATCTCCAATCAAGTGCAACATCACTTTACGCTCATGCAAAGCGAGTTCGGTTTGTTTGCGTTCAGTGATATCTCGCCCTTCTGGAATCAACAAAACGACTTTACCTGTCTCGTCTTGAAGCGGACGCAGTGAAAAATCGATTGTTGCTACTCGCTCATTTGCACCGAGAACATCAACTTCATAGCGGACAAACTTTCCCTTTGCAGCATCAGCGATCGCTTGTTTTAATTCTTCTTGAGTTTGTGGTGAAATTGTCCACCAGTGTGCTTCCCAAAAAGGGCGATTGATCACATCTTCCAGCTGAAGTCCGCCAAAACTAAGTGCAGTCTGGTTAGCCTCCAGTAAAATACCAGATGGCGTTAGCAGTCCTGTGAATTGGAAAGTGTTGTTAAAGATAGCGCGGAATCGGCGATCGCTTTCTTGCAATTTGGTAGTGCGTTCGTGTACTTTGGCTTCTAACTCGGTGTTGAGGGTTTGGAGGTTACGGTAAAGTTGGGCTTGTTGGATGGCGATCGCTAATTGTACAGTCAGTTGGTTGAGCAATTCCACCTCAAATGCCTGCCATTGACGGGGAGCAGAACATTGATGCACAATAAATAGCCCCCAGAGTTCAACTGCTGAAGTCGCTATGTTTTCTACCAGAATGGGGACAACTAAATTCGCCTTTACCTGAAACTGTTCTAATAATTGCAGATGGCACTCACTTAAACCCGCTTCGTAGATGTTCGTAGTTGTCCAAATTTTTCCTCGGCGGTATTTTTCCCCTTGGCTTTGTTGAAAACAGGTATCTTCAATCTCCAGTCCCAAGCTTGATTTCCATTCAGGTAACACCGACTCTGATACAATGCAACCCTGCATAAGGGGAGTGAATTGATACACCAGTACCCGATCGGCACCCAATAACTGGCGGACTTGTTGAACACTAGTAGTAAGAATGTCTTGAAGCTGCAAAGATTTGCGGATATGCAGAGCGATCGCTCCTACTAGGCGTTGTTGTTCCTGCTGCTGTTCTAGCTGCTGCATTAGCTGCTTGTGCTTGATCGCCCCATGAATCGTTCGGCAGAAATTTTCTCGCGTCAGTTTTCCCTTAACTAGATAATCATGGGCTCCACTCTTGAGAGCTTGGACTGCGATCGTTTCATTTCCCTGTCCAGTGACCATAATTACTGAAATTTGACTGCTGGAAGTTTGTCTCTGTAGCTTGGTAAGAAATTCCAGCCCGTCTAAATCTGGTAATAAATAGTCCAACAAAATCACATCCGGTATTTTCCCTTGGCAAGCTTGTAGCGCCTTATTTCCAGACTCAAATTCGTAAATGTTATAAGTGTAGCGATCGTCCCGCTCTAAGAAGCGTTGATACAAAGCTCTGTCTTCAGCAGAGTCTTCTACAAAAAATACAGTTATTGCATTGACTGTCATGTATATCAGCTCCTCAGAAAGCTGCGGCAGTAGGAGAGAAGAATGAATAATCAATAATAGCCAATACCCAATGCCCCATTCCCAATCTCTAAATTTTGGAAATCCGGATTTTTTCTTGATTACAGACTACTATTTTTAGTCGCATAAACGCATAATAGAATAGTGACTGATCTGTTCGTCCCTTTACAATCTCTCAAACAAGGCGACTGGTTCAAGCTCATCTGCGGAGCTAGCTTCCAGCATTTGCCGGCAGTCAGAAATTTGACGTTAGCCTATACTTTGGCGGGCGCTGACTGCATAGATGTTGCAGCTGATCCAGCAGTGATTGCAGCAGCGCAAGCAGGGCTACAAGTAGCTAAAACTCTAGCTAAAGATGCCCAACGGCGAGGCTTTGACTACAAAGGCAACTCACCCTTTTTAATGGTCAGCCTAAACGATGGAGAAGACCCCCATTTTCGCAAAGCAGAATTTAATCCTAGTGAGTGTCCTAGAGACTGTCCTAGACCCTGTGAACGGATTTGTCCGGCACAAGCAATCGTATTTGACAATATCAAAGAAGATTTTTCAGGAGTAATATCCGAAAAATGTTATGGCTGCGGTCGTTGCATCCCAATTTGTCCTTATGGTATAATTTATACAGCTTCATACGTGACAACGCCAGGAGCGATCGCGCCATTAGTAATGTCAACAGGAGTAGATGCCGTAGAAATCCATACACAAGTAGGGCGGTTGGCAGAATTTCAGCGATTGTGGCAGGCAATTTCACCGTGGGCCGATCAATTAAAGGTACTAGCCATTAGCTGTCCCGATGGCGAGGGGATGACTGATTACCTAAGAGCAGTATATGACCTGATTGCCCCACTCAAAAGTGCTTTAATTTGGCAAACCGACGGTCGTTCTATGAGTGGCGATATTGGCGATGGTACGACAATAGCCGCAGTGAAACTAGGGCAGAAAGTTTTGGCAGCGAAATTACCGGGATATGTGCAGTTAGCAGGCGGCACAAATAGCTATACCGTTGCTAAGTTAAAGGCAATGGGACTGTTAAACAGTGCTGAGTTCCGAGTTATGAGTGCTGAGAAAGACTATATTACTCAGCACTCAGCACTCATGACTCAGCACTATATCGCCGGGGTCGCCTACGGTAGCTACGCCCGTGTACTGCTGTCACCAATTCTCGAAAAGTTAGAGAATAAGGAGGTAAGTAACACTAATATGAAGGCGACTGTTTGCCTAGAAGAAGATGAAGTATTACTTTGGCAAGCTGTAGAACTTGCCCATTCTCTCGTTTCCCAAATCAAATCATCTCAGAGAAGGGAGAGTGAGCATTAATTAAGCATAATTACTAGGTACCAGAAGATACTGTAACTTATGTTTAATTTATGTTTGTATAGTCAAGGTAGGAGGTTTGAGCATTGAATGAGCGCTTGAGAACAGTTAGAAGCTGAAAGTATCTGATTTACTGTTGTTTCCGTCACCATAGAAAGCATGACGATTACAGACGATCTCCAAAAGTTATTAGACATTTTGCCCCAAGACCTGCAACAAGTACTAGAGAGTCATCCCAAACGAGATATTTTAGTAGAAGTGGTCTTGGATTTGGGTCGTCGCCCAGAGGCTCGCTTTCCTAATCAAGCTGAGTATCTGAGCGAAATACCCGTTACTCAAGAACAGATAGATGATTGCATTCAACGAGTCGGAATTTTTGGCGGAGATAATCGAGCAGGAATTGAGCAAACTTTGCATCGGATCAGTGCGATCCGCAACCGTACTGGTAAGATTATTGGCTTGACCTGTCGTGTTGGTCGGGCGGTATTCGGAACCATTGGCATGATCCGCGATTTGGTAGAGACTGGTAAATCGATTCTCATGCTCGGTCGTCCAGGTGTGGGCAAAACTACCGCCTTACGGGAAATTGCCCGTGTTTTGGCAGACGATCTGCATAAGCGAGTGGTGATTATTGACACCTCCAACGAAATCGCTGGAGATGGTGATGTTGCCCACCCCGCCATTGGTCGCGCTCGGCGGATGCAAGTGGCTCATCCAGAACAACAGCATCAGGTGATGATTGAGGCAGTGGAAAACCACATGCCAGAAGTCATTGTCATTGATGAAATTGGCACGGAACTGGAAGCTTTAGCGGCTCGTACTATTGCTGAACGGGGCGTACAGTTGGTAGGTACTGCCCACGGGAATCAGATCGAAAATCTGATTAAAAACCCCACCTTGGCTGATTTAGTTGGGGGTATCCAAGCTGTGACGCTGGGAGACGACGAAGCCAGACGGCGAGGCTCTCAAAAGACTGTTTTGGAGCGGAAAGCCCCTCCTACCTTTGAAATTGCTGTGGAAATGTTGGAACGCCAACGCTGGGTTGTACACGAAAGCGTTGCTGACACAGTAGATAATCTGCTGCGAGGTCGTCAGGCTACCCCACAAACGAGAACCGTTGATGACCAGGGCAAAGTTGCGGTGACAAGGCAGTTAGCTGTTGTCAACGGTCGCGGTGGACAGTTAGGGACAGTGGAAGAATCTTTCCCACCGGCACGACCATCTAATGGCTGGCGTTCTTCGGGACAAATGGTTGCACTGCCACAATTACCTGTAGAACGGGTGACTGGACGTAGTGAGTTTGATCGATTGCTGGATGAATCCTTCAATTATTCTGAGAGCATTGATTTAGATGCTGCGACTAGACACCCAGGGCCAAATGGTGAAGATTTGCCACTGCACGTTTACCCTTATGGCGTTAGCCGCCATCAACTAGAACAGGTAATTAGCGTGCTAACTTTACCCGTGGTATTGACAAAAGATATAGATAGTGCTGATGCAATTTTAGCACTGCGATCGCACGTCAAGAACCACGCCAAATTACGCCAAATGGCCAAAGCCCGTCATGTACCCATCCACATGATTAAGTCCAGCACCATTCCGCAAATTACCCGTGGCTTGCGGCGGTTGCTGAACATGGATGATCCAGAAATGACTGATGACCTCGAACTGCAACTGTTTTTGCACAGTGGTAGCGATGATGAGATGGATGCCTTGGAAGAAGCTAGACTTGCTGTTGAGCAAATTGTGATTCCGAAAGGACAGCCAGTTGAGTTATTACCGCGTTCTCCCCAAGTCCGCAAAATGCAACATGAGTTGGTAGAACATTATCGTCTCAAGTCGCATAGTTTTGGCGAAGAACCAAATAGAAGATTGCGGATTTATCCGGCGTAATCTCACCTTACCCCTTCTTATAGCAGGCTACGGTGTATACACATCTTTCTACAAAACCAAAATGTTGTAGATCCTCCTAAATCCTTCGATAAATTGGAGGACTTTGAGAGGTTTTTGCCCCCTTTAAAAAAGGGGTTGGAGGATTAAAAGCGTGTGGGGCAACTCTCACAGGCTAGTGTGTACACCGCAGCTTCTAGCAGGAGAGGGGATTTAATGGAGATACTGAATGTCTTATAAAGAATTTTCTTTGAGAAAAGTAAAACAAGACTTTAACCTCACCCTAGTAGAAGGTGGGCGATTTTTGCCGCAGATAGAACCAATTTTGCCAAGTCCAATGCTAGCTGAATTTTTAGCAGAAAGTATCCAGCTAGCTATTGCAATGGGTTCTGAGAAAGCTCGCTCAGAATTAATTATCAGCCCAATCTTGTTTGAAATCCGAAAAATTCTCAACAGACAAATTAGTTTCTTTTCTGGAGAAGAATTTAACGTTGAACCAGAAGTGGGACTAGCGGGATTTTGCGACTTTCTGATTAGCGTTTCGCCAGAACAGTTATTTATTGAAGCCCCAGCAGTGGTAATTGTAGAAGCTAAAAAGGAAAATATTAAAGGTGGTTTGGGACAGTGTATCGCAGAAATGATCGCCGCTCAAAGGTTTAATGCCAAATATGAAAAACCGATTGCTACTATCTACGGTAGTGTTACTAGTGGCAATCTGTGGACATTCCTCAAGCTGGAGGAAAGCACAGTTACTATTGATTTAACTGAATATTTAATTCCGCCAGTAGAGCAAATTTTAGGTATTTTGGTATGGATGATTAGATCGCAATCAACTTGAAGCAGAATTTCGCTTTTGCAAGCAAGGTTATCTGAACCGTATTGCTACATAATCTACATATTTAGTAATGCCAAAAAACCTGATCATGAAGACCAGGTTTTTGTGGGGCCATATTTCCCCAAGGCTAGTTATAGAAGTTATTTATAAATCAGTGTTCTGGTAATTACTACCAAACTTAGATTATCAATTTCGGAAAATTATCGCTCAATTCTCAAAATTTTCTCTCATTCACCTGTGCGATGCCTGCGTGGTAAGCTTTGCCGTACCACCTCTTGGAAGCAAGCTACGCCTACGCTCATGTCTGCTATTAGCTTGATATCAGTGCGTAGGGGCATTGCTCTCTACTGATTGAAATTTAGATCACAACGTCGGTCTGAGAATTTTGCTATTATTTGCTACTTTAAAATATATGCAAATAATTGAAATTTCTCCATTCCAAGCATTTCGCCGGAGTGTGACGACGGTGATGCAAGTAGTTCCAAAGGAGCTACGCTATGTGGCAATTTTGACATTGCTGGGTGGTGCAGGCCCAGCGATCGCTATTTGGCTCAACAAAACGATCATTGATGAAATTACCCGTTTATTGAGTACGGGAACAACGCAGAATGCGATCGCCTTGATACTTTCCCAACCTCTACTACTCTCCAGTCTTGCAGGTTCATTGCTGGTGAATTTGGTAAGTGATGCGATCGCTAACATCAATAGCTTTGTATATACTTCCCTGCGCGATCGCATTACAGGCTTTATTCAAGGACAAGTGATTGAGAAAGTTGCCACTTTTGAAGATATTGCCCTGTTTGAAACACCCGATTTGCTCAATTTGTTGCAGTTGACCGAAAAGGGAATGCAACGACTTCCAGAGCTTTGCGTCAGGCTTGTGATGATGCTAGAGGGAATTTTTATCTTCATCCCAGCCATACTGCTTTCGGTATCGCTTGCTTGGTGGATACCCCTAATTTTGTTTAGCTGCGTTACTCCTGCTATGTATGTAGAAAGGAAATACCGTAAGCAAGTTTGGAGGGTAGAAAAAACCCAAGCGAGTGTTCTTCGGGAAATGAACTTATATAAAACGGTTTTAACTGGGGAAATATACGCCAAAGAAATACGCTTGTTTAGCTTGCAACCCTTACTACTAGAACGTTGGCACGGACTTTACCGCACCATTTTTAGAGCAATGGAACAGATTCGCCGTCGGGGGACAACGGCGGTTATTAGTTGGTCTTTACTCAGTGGCTTAGGCTTTGCGTTACCTTATCTGTACGTAGTTCAGGGAGTGCTAGGTGGAACTCATACTTTAGGGGATTTGGCGCTTTACACTGGGGTAATTTTAGAAGTGCGTCGAAGTTTGGATAATTTGATGTCTGGTGGGTCAGAGTTGTATGATATTGCACTGGCAACAACGCCCATTTTCCAACTTTTGGAATTAGAACCGCAATTATCCGGTTCTCAGTCAAAGGCATGGGGAAAAGTCAAGGAATCGGCTGTTAACAATCAGAACTCTCAAAGAAATGGGAATCGGCAAGCTTTATCAAGTGAAGCATTGCAGGCAGGTATTTGCATTGAAAATCTATCCTTTACCTATCCCAATAGCAATCACCCCATCCTGAAAAATATCAATCTGAAAATTCACCCCAACGAGATGATTGTATTGGTGGGTGAAAATGGTGCTGGTAAGACCACTTTAGCCAAGCTATTGTGTCGCCTTTATGACCCTAGCCAAGGTGCGATTATTTGGAATGGGCAAGATTTACGATCGCTCCCGTTAGAAGAATTGCGATCGCGGATTGATGTAGTTATGCAAGATTACGCCCGCTTTCCGACTACTGTGCGGGAAAATGTTGCCTTTGGGAATTTACCTAAAATGCAGGATGATGAGGCGATTGGGGAAGCGATCGCTGAGGCTGGCTTGGCTAGAGTAATTGAGAAGCTAGATCAAGGTTTGGAAACCCTCTTAGGCAAACAGCTAGAGGGTGGTATTGATCTATCAGGAGGACAATGGCAGAGATTAGCGATCGCTCGTGCTTTGTTGCGACTGTCTCCAGCCGAACTACTCATACTTGACGAGCCAACAGCAAACCTTGACCCCAAAACAGAACATGAGATTTACAACATTTTGCGTACTCTAGCAATGGGGAGAATAGCCGTTGTAGTCAGCCATCGCCTCGCCTTAGCAAAACTAGCAGACCGAGTAGTAGTCCTAGAAAACGGTCAAATTATTGAGGTAGGCACTCATGACGAACTCATTGCACTAGGGGGACAGTATCACTTAATGTTTACTCGTCAAGCTAGTAGTTATAACTGAGTGGGGAGTGGGGAGTGGGGAATGGGGAATGGGGAATAAGCAATGCCCAATTCCCAATTCCCAATTTTTATTCTGGTAACTTATATTGATCAACAATACGCTTGGCAAACTCTGGAACGTGCGCTTCTAATTTCTCTGGATGATTTCGCTTTACATATAAATAATTGCGAGTAAAGTGAGAATCAATGGAAAAACGCGCATATTCCAAACCTTTGGGGCCGATTTTTTCGATAACCACACCCATCAGTTTCGCTGCCCACATAGGGAGAGTCACCCCTTTATCGTAAGCGGGAATACTTTGCTGTACAGCTTCCTTGCGGTTGCCTTTAGACGTAACTGGTTGGGTGTCTAACTGGTCTTGCACCAAATCTAGCATTTCCTTACCAGTGTCATTTCTAACGACAATCCATTGCCAGCCGAAGGGTGCGCCCATGTAGCCAACAACTAAATCAGCTAGGGAGTTGACGTAATCAAAGCAACTCATACACGATGGGGCAAAGACATCTTTGAGTTTGTTGGTCTTCAAACCAAAGAAAGGCACTGTTTCTGATGAGCCATCCTCATGTTTGAAGTGAACCCGGAAGTCTTGCATGAATTCGTAATGCACAACTGTCTCTGGCGATCGGCTGGTGGTTTCTAAGAATTTTTGTAGTCCGGCGCGGTTAACATTGTCTACGCAGGGTGTACCCAAAACATATAGCTTTTCTAAACCCAGTTGTTTTTCTACGGCTCGTAGCGCCTGGATTTGGCAGCCAACACCAATTACCAACAGCCGCTTCATCCCCGATTTTTCTATCTGTTCCAATACGGAAAGGTTAGGGGAAAGCGTTGGTTTATTTACCCGCGCTGCTAGTATTTCTTCTGGGGTACGGGCGATGATGGGCATGGGTTGAAAGCGGTCTTCTTTGGTGTTTTGCACACAGACGACACCTTCAACTAAGCCACGATTGAGCATTTCAATCGCAATGCTGCTAACAATACCCGTCCATTGTGCGCCTTCTATGGGCTGCTGTTTTCGAGCCGCTATCATGTCTTGGTGGACACCAAAGTATAGCTCATCAGGGTTGTCGAGATGGCGCGATCGCGTGTGCGTTTCAACTTCTAGTTCGCCTATTTGCTGATTGATAAAAGCGCAGGCTTCCTTGACATAATGAATATAGTATGTATCGCATAGTCCGCACTCGCTACAAAGTTCTTTAGCAGGGCGGCGGCTGGTAGGTTTTAAGGCTTTGGCTTTTTTGTGAGGAGAAACTGAGGTCATATAAATTTTTTGTTTTATCCAGTAATCGCTTTTATTACAATACCTTTACTGGCTATGAATTATTTCAACTCTCCTCCTCAAAAAGAAAGCACTCAGAAAGGGAAGAACTGGAGCAAGACTGAGCCAAGGCTTCCCAAAAAGTCAACGAAACTGGGTTTACCAGGGCTTACCTTATCATTTACAGGTGTTTGCAGTTCTTTAATAAAGGCTTGGGCTGTTTGTGTTCCAGGGCCATTGTTTTGGGATGTAAACAATTTTTCAGCAACTTGGGCATCTTGGAATGCACCTTGTCTATCTAGTATTTGGTAACGGGCGACACCACGAGCTAAATAAGCACCAGCATATTCTGGTTTAATAGCGATCGCTTGATTAAAATAACTGATTGCTTGCTGTTGGTTGCCTTTTTGACCTTCCGCTACACCCAAAGCATAAAATTCGTCTGGTGAAGCAATTTGTGATGGTATACCAACTGCACCTTGGAAGTTAGCACCATTCAAGTAAGCACCTTTCATTTCTGCATTTGTTAGATAAGTATTTCTCAAATCAGCACCCGCCAAATTTGCCCCGCTAAATTTAGCTTCGCTCAGATTAACACCAAATAAACTAGCGCCACTCAAGTTTGCACCCCGTAAATCTGCGCCGCTCAAGTTTGCACGGCTAAGGTTAGCACCTGTGAGATTAGCCCCGCTCAAATTAGCTCCAGATAAGTCAGCCATTACTAAACCTGCATTAACCAAATCACAGTTTTGACATTGCTTGGTTGCTAATAATTGTCTAATATGTTCGGAATTTGCTGCTTGTACGCTTGTTGTCAAACTAATCGTGGTTAAAAATGCGGCTGCACCTAGAATTTGGTTCTTCATATTCGCGTAATATTTCTTACTCAATATTCAACCTTGACTGAGATGGATTTATACCTCAGCATTATGATATGAGCAATCTTTACAATTTGACCTCTGTAGTTACCTATATCACTTGTAAATTGGGCTATAGAGGTTATAAGTTAAGTTTAATACACCGTGTTTACCGAGGTATATCTTTTGTTGCGTCTGGCATCCGATCGCATTTCTCTATTTTATAAACAAGCGATCGCATTATAGAAAAATAACCAAGCTACGACTATCAAGCAAAATGATGTACCTTCAAAATAGTCAAAAATGAGGTAATAACCCTAAAGTCAGTGCAAAACATCTCTTTAAATCAAGCATCTGTGACATCCAAATAGTTATGATTTCCTTCAAGAAAGTAAATCAGTGGAGCCGTATACAAGTCAAGGGGCAAAAAGAAAGATTTGCTTTTGTATTCCCCGATTTTAAATAAATATGAGACTATAGAAACATTAAAGCAGTCAGAAAAACGTGAGTCAGCAAGACAAAATCTTAGACAAAATTCTCTCTGGGACTTCTGATACAGATATCCCTTTCGCCCAACTGTGGCAACTCTTATATACACTAGGCTTTGAAGAACGTATTCGTGGCGATCATCGTATTTTTGTCAAAGCCGATGTTGAAGAAATATTGAACCTGCAACATAAAAAAGGCAAAGCTAAAAGCTATCAAATTAAACAAGTTCGGGCAGTAATTATCAAGTATAAGCTAGGAATTAAAAATGATGTTTCGGTATGAAATTATTCTCTACTGGAGTGAATTAGATCAAGCCTTTATTGCTGAAGTACCAGAATTATCAGGCTGTGCTGCTGACGGTGATACTTATCAAGAAGCACTGCATAATGTAGAATTAGTTATACAGCAATGGATAGAAACAGCTAAAGATTTAGGGCGTTCAGTTCCTCAACCTAGACCACGTTTGATGTATATTTAATTGATACAAAAACCAAGTCAAACTTAATCCGGTTCAGTTAAGAAAAGTTCTAGGTTTGGTTAAGCAAAGCGTAAACCAACAAAGCCCCAGAAATGTTGGATTTCGTTCCTAGCCATTTCAAGGTGGCTGGTAAAATCTCTTTTTTCTCTCTCTGCGCTCTCTGCGCCTCTGTGGTTAGAAAATTACTTTTAAACCGCAGAGGCACAGAGAACACAGAGTAAAGAGATTAAAGAGGAATTTTTTTACCTACCTTGAAAGAGCTGATTTCGTTCTTTAACCCAACCTACGCAATTTAAGGGTTTTGGCTCTAACTAAATCGTATTGAAGTCGAAATATTTGACACCATTTACCATAATCGTATCTATAGCAATTCTCAATCATTCATGAAAAGTTAGATACCCGACTTCTCAAAAAATTCGGGTATCGTGTAATTCAAAAGGTTAGTTACTGGCAACCTTACAAATTACCATGATATGTGATTTATATTTGTCAGTACTATATTGAATAAGTTGCAATCCAGAACGTTCTAGTTCTTGCAAAAGCTTAGGCATTTCATATTTATGATGTCGCCAAATAGTAATTTCTTCACCTTCAGAGATTTCAATCTTTTTATCTATCCCCATCCGACTGAAATTAATAGTGTAATCATGATTAAACCTCATATTTGCAACTATACTATCGGTTTTTAAATCATACTTTCTCACCAATTCGCAATCTTCAGATTCAATCCCAACCTTGTTTTTAACCCATCCATATATTTCTTCTACATGATACTTACAGCCACCTCTGACGTTTCCATCCCATTTAGAGTTAGAGCCAATTTCATTAGTGAACACTAAGAAATCATTTTTGCCCATGCTCTCTCTAAAGTTTTTAAATACCTTATCCCTATTTTGATGGTTTCCAATAGTAACACCTAAGTGTAAAAATATTTTTGCTGTATTGTCAATTTCAATATCAGCTTTATTTTGAAATAAGGTTTTTGGTACACAATTATTTTCAATATCAATTGTGGAACTGATGAAATCGACTTTAGGAAACCATTTTTTAAAATTATTCTTTGATAAATTCAACAATTCTTCACTAATATCTAAAGCAACATATTTATTAACCTTATCTAATTTATTAAGTCTTTGAATAAAGTCTTTAACTGGATAGGAATTTCCTGCGCCAACATCTACTATATTGATTTTATTACCACTTTTAATATTGTCATTAAAGTATTTAAAGTTATTCTTTAAAAGCTCAATTTCTACATTGGATGTTCGATACCATCTAGGAATAATATATTTTTGATAAAAATCATCCCAAATTTTTGCACCTCTACCTTTATAAGAATACTTTAATGGGATTTCTCGTCTGATTTCTAAAGCAAAGATGATTCCTAAAATTTCTTCTTCCGAAAAAATAGAGTAGAACTCAGAACTTGGCTTTGCTGTGCGACTGATAGCAGTTGACATCTCTGAGGAAACTTGGGAATTGTCATGAAAATTTTGAGCCATTATTCTTGTTCTTTGGTTTTCTTCGGTATTTGCTTGCCAAAGATGTATCTTCCCATGCCGTTGTCCCCAAATTTGAACCGAAATTTAAACTTTCCATCATAAATAGATCCCATATTTCCCATTGACCAGTTGTTTTTTTACAATCAAAGTGCGAGATAATTTTCCAAAGATAGAGGGGTGAATTCTAGTGGTTCAGCAACCAAAACTCCAGGAAACTTCGTCGATACAGTCAATGCAGCGTGTGCTGAAAAGTTTAAGCACTTACCGATGGACTTCGCTAGGAGCATTGGTCAGCCTGTTACTGTTGACGATCGCAAATGCCGTTACCCCACAACTATTTAGATGGGGAATCGATCAGGGTATTACCCAAAAAAACCTCCAAGTTGTGCTGTACAGCGCCGCCTGGATGGTACTCGCCGCGATCGCTCGTGGTTTATTTAACTTTGGACAAAGCTATTTAGCAGAAGCAGCCTCTCAGGGTGTAGCTTATGACCTGCGAAACAAGATTTTTAGCAAAATTCAAAATCTCAGTTTCAGCTATCATGACCAGGCGCAGACTTCCCAACTATTAACCCGTGTCACCAGCGATATTGAGCAGATCCGTACCTTTGTTGGTACTAGCTTAATTCAGGTCATTGGTGGAGTTGTCACACTGGTAACTATTGCAGTAATTTTGCTGGTGATGAACTGGGAACTAGCACTGATTACCCTAACAGCAGTGCCCATATCAGCATGGTTGATGGCAAGATTTGTCGGTCGGAATAACAAACTTTTTCGGCAAGTACAAGAGCAATTAAGCGACCTCAATGCTGTATTGCAAGAGAACTTGTTAGGAATACGGGTAGTGAAAGCCTTTGTCCGAGAATCAGCCGAAAGGTCGCGTTACACAACCCTAAATGATGGTCTAGTTAGGGCAAACATGAAGACCATTAGCGCCATCCATAATACCTTCCCCTTTATCTTTTTACTGAGTAACTTTGTCACACTGGCAGTTTTCGGCTATGGGGGAGCGCAGGTAATTGGGCGTAGATTTTCCATTGGCGAACTGGTAGCCTTTAACTCCTACCTAGCGTTGATTCTCCAACCTATTTTGTTGATTGGATTTGCTGCACCTGCGATCGCTCAATCAGCCGCTTCTGCTGAACGAGTCTACGAAGTTGTGGATGCAGAAGTAGAAATTCGTGATCGCCCCGGTGCTGTCCCATTTGACACCTGCGTTGGTAGAATCACCTTTGAAAATGTTTCCTTTCGCTATCCGGGAGCCAGCACTGAAACTCTCAAAGAAGTTTCCTTTGAAACAAGGCCCAAAGAGCTAATCGCCGTTCTCGGCATGACTGGTTCCGGGAAAAGCACAATTATGAACCTGCTTGCCCGTTTTTATGATGTCACAGGGGGAGCAGTTCGCATTGACGGACGAGATGTCAAAGATTTCACACTTAAAAGCCTGCGATCGCGAATTGGCATTGTATTTCAGGAAACCACCCTTTTCTCTGGCACAATCCGCGAAAATATTGCCTACGCTAAACCCGATGCAACCCTAGAGCAAGTGATTGAGGTTGCAAAAACCGCCCAAATGCACGATTTTATTATCAGTTTACCCGATGGCTACGAGACGATTGTGGGTGAACGGGGCGTAGGCTTATCTGGTGGACAGAAACAAAGAATTGCGATCGCTCGAACCTTACTAACCGATTACAGTATTTTGATTTTGGATGATAGTACCTCAGCCGTAGATGCCAAAACTGCTGCCCATATTCAAGCCGAACTAGATGGCTTAATGCGCCAAAAAGCTTGTACAACTTTTGTAGTAGCTCAACGCATTAGCACTGTCAAGAATGCCGATCGTATTTTTCTCATGGACAAAGGTCGATTAGTCGCCCAAGGCACTCACGAAGAATTGATGGAAACCAGCCCCCTCTACGGTGCAATTTTGGAATCTCAGGTAAAGGCGAAAGAAAAAAATGATACAAAACTAACATAAATAACTAATCCACTTCAGTTAAGTATTTCTTCCTTCTTTTACTTAGCGTCCTTTGCGTCCTTAGCGGTTCGTTAAAAAAATTGACTTTGACAAAGAGTTAAGCCTTAACTGAACCGTATTAATAAATAGTCTTGTTCGAGACTTTTATAACAACTAATTAAAAGCAAAGACCTTGTAATCCAAAATCGTTCGACTGAGCGAAGTCGTACCCCTCCGGGGAAGCAAGCTACGCGCAGCGTTCCGCAGGAAAGTCCAAAATCCAAAATTTAAAATTGCTATGAGAAGCACTATTCCCGTTGTTGCATCTGAGCAGGCGAGTAAGCAACTTTCTACCCTGCGGCGCTTTTTGCAATACCTGCTACTTTATCGCAAAGAAATTCCCATCGCCCTGACATTAGTATTTATTGGTGCTGTAACCCAGGCCATTGGGCCCTTTTTCCTCGGTTGGTCGATCGATCGCCTAATTGAAAAAGGTAATTTACAGGGACTCCTACTGTTATTAGGTCTACTAGC
The DNA here is from genome assembly GCF_043099725.1 of Nostoc sp. C110. Taxonomy (GTDB): domain Bacteria; phylum Cyanobacteriota; class Cyanobacteriia; order Cyanobacteriales; family Nostocaceae; genus Nostoc; species Nostoc muscorum_A. Next base: position 90,131 of record NZ_CP171148.1, read on the forward strand.
CCTAAACTACGGACTTGGCGTTTTAGCAATCCGGGGTCAAATTATTCGAGTCGGCTGGATTATGCAGCGATTGCTGGCTCAACTGAGGCAAGATATTTTTCTCAAAATCCAAAGTCTGCCCCTCAGCTTTTTCGATCGCAGCGAAGCGGGCGATTTAATGAGCCGTCTGCTGAATGATGTCAATACTGTGAATCAGGCATTTGGACTGACGATCGCCCAAATGCTGGGCAACATTTTCAGTTTGGTCGGTATCATCATTGCGATGCTCTCAATTAACCTGCAACTTGGCTTATTGAGCAACCTGGTTGTGCCACTGATGATTTTTACCACAAGTTTGTTTGCACGTTGGGCAAGAGCCAGGTTTCGCGTTACCCGACAGACCATTGGGGAGCTTTCCGCCAAGTTGGAAGAAGATATTGGCAGTGTCAGAGAAGCACAGGCATTTAATCGGGTACAGACAAACATCGCCCAATTTGACGTTCTTAATGCTGCTAATCGTGATGCCAACGTCGAAGCTGTAGCAATTACTTCGGCCTTTTTGCCCTCTATCGATTTTCTCAACACACTCGCAACCGCAGGTGTGCTGGCTTATGGTGGCTATCTTGCCGTCACTGGGGCTGTAACAGTGGGCGTGGTGACATCGTTTTTACTTTATGTCCAGCAGTTTTTCCGCCCGATCCAGATTCTCAGCCAGTTTTACACCCAAGCTCAATCTGCCTTCGCCGGATTAGAGCGAATCTTTCTATTACTAGATGAACCGTCAGAACTAAAAGATGCACCCGATGCGACACAAATGCCGCCGATTCAGGGGGAAGTGAGATTTGAGAACGTCAAGTTTGGCTATAACCCAGATCAATTGGTTCTCAAAGGGGTGAATTTGCACGCCTATCCAGGGCAGATGATTGCATTAGTCGGGCCGACTGGTTCGGGTAAAAGTACAATTATTAACTTGATTTTGCGCTTCTACGATGTATCTGGTGGTGCAGTAAAAATTGATGATATTGATGTGCGTAGTGTTACCCAAGCAAGTCTGCGCCGTCAAATTGGCATCGTTTTACAAGATAATATTTTGTTCAGTGGTACTGTCGCCGAAAACATTGCCTTTGGCGCTCCTCATACTACCCAAGCTGACATCGAAGCGGCTGCACAACTGGCAAATGTACATGAGTTCATTACCTCACTACCACAAGGCTATACAACCCAATTGGGTGAACGAGGAGCGCCCCTGAGCCAGGGACAACGACAACTGATCAGTATTGCCCGTGCGGTATTAATTAACCCGCGCATTCTGATTCTTGATGAAGCCACCAGCAGCATTGACACGCGCACAGAAGCGCTAGTCCAAAGTGCGATCGCTCGTTTGCTGCAAGGTCGTACCAGTTTTGTAATTGCTCACCGTCTCAGCACAGTTACTCAGGCAGATCAGGTATTAGTAATTCAGCAGGGACAAATTGTAGAGCAAGGTACTCACGCCGAACTCATCAATCGGCAAGGTGTATACGCCAACCTCTATGGTCTACAACTGGGTGCAGCAGCAGACACAACGGTTCTTCAAAACGAAAAGTAAAATATATATAGCTCGAATTTATCAATTGTCAAAAAAGGAATGAAGCTACCTAACCTCGATTCAGAAACTATAAATCGCATTATTGAGATGGCATGGGAAGATAGAACATCTTTTGATGCGATTGAGGCTCAGTTTGGACTGCTGGAGAAACAGGTAATTGCCTTAATGAGGCGTGAAATGAAAGAGTCTAGTTTCCAGATGTGGCGAGAGCGAGTTACCAAACGCCATACAAAGCATTTATCTAAGCGAGAATTTATTGCAGGTCGGTTTAAGTCGCACAATCAAAAAACGTAACTAATTGAAAGTAAAATGACATAGAAGAGGAAGACTACGGTTATGGCGCTTTTTACGAATCCATTGATGCTATTGTTTTGGGCAGCAATACTTATGAAGTAGGACTTGGTTTTGATAAAATCGAAAAAGCCTTAACTGAGCAGTATTGCACTTCGTTCTGAAGTTGAATGCAAAACTAACCAAGAAACCGTTTGCGAAAGTGCAACTAGGTTTTAGAAAAGCTGGAAGAGTTTGGTTATATAGTTATGAATGTTGAAGAATTATGAGTTAAAGGAATTTTTTAACTCATAACTCTTACTAGGATGCCAATAATTGCCGAATCAATCTAGCTACAGCTTTTTGCGTGAAGCGGTTGGCAATTTGTTGACCTAAACGTTGTACATCGGAATTTACCAATAACTGAGAAATTTGAGTCGCAAGTTGCAGTGGGTCAAAGCCTCGTGTTTCTCGGAGAATACCTAATATATGTTTGATATGCTCTAAGGTTTGTTGTTGCTCAACTGTCGCTGCTGGAGTTTCATTAACTGCTGTCAATCCAACTCGTTCCCGTAATAGGGAGGTGAAGTTATGCAAAACGTTTTTACTTAAAGCATCGAGTCCATTAACAGATTCATCTACTAGCTTGTCAAGGATGAAAGCACCACGTTCTGATGACAGAAATTCTATTCCCTGATTCAGCACTAAATTGAAGTCGTAGTCTTGACTGTTACGTGCATTACGTAACAAGTTTTCTAAGCGATTCCAGCGAAATCTGCCATCTTTAAATAGCAAATCTTGCAATGATGCTCTTAATTGCGGTGCTTGGTCTGTTAACAGGCGTTTCGAAACGTAGGGATAAGCTTCGCTGAGGACTTTAAAGTTGGGATCTATAAATATTGCAATCCCTTCGAGAGTAACAAGGGAACGAATAATTAAGGCGTAGTAGGGCGGTACGCGGAAAGGATACTCATACATCAAAGCCGATAGTTCATCGGTGATGCTTTTAATGTTAAGGTCGGCAACGCTGGCTCCTTGGGCATCAGCAAAGACTCTGGCAAAAGCTGGGATAATTGGTGTTAAATCGGTTTCTGGCGATAAGAAGTCTAATTTAACGTAGTCTTTTGCTAATCCTTCAAAGTCACGGTTGACGACGTGGACGATCGCTTCAATTAAACCATAACGCTGTGGTGGCTTAATTTCGCTCATCATTCCGAAGTCGAGATAAGCCAATTTGCCATCTGGTGTTGCTAATAAATTACCAGGGTGGGGATCGGCGTGGAAAAATCCATGTTCTAGCAACTGGCGCAAAGAACATTGGACACCCACTTCAATTAGATAACGAGCATCTATGCCTTGAGCGCTAATTTCTGCTGTCTGGGTTAATTTAATACCATTAATCCATTCCATCGTCAAAACGCGACGATTGGTATATTCCCAGTAAATTTTTGGTACGTAGATGTCTTTTATATGACCGTATAACTCGAAAAATCTTTCGGCATTTTCACCCTCGTGAATATAGTCCATCTCTTCAAAGATGCGATCGCCTAATTCATCGAGAATCCCAACTAAATCACTTCTTACCCGTTTGACTGTTTTCTGCACCCAGGCGGCGATGTTACGTAAGATATACAAGTCGATGGTGATCCGCTCTCTTAAGTCGGGGCGTTGGACTTTTACGGCAACTTCTTCACCAGTTTTTAGCTTACCTTTATATACTTGTCCCAAGGAAGCCGCAGCAATTGGCTGGGCCGAGAGTTCGGCGTAAACCTCTTCTGGAGGTGCGCCTAGTTCTTCTTTAATAAACTGGTAAGCAAGTTCGTTAGGAAAAGGTGGTAATTGGTCTTGTAGCTTAGTTAATTCTTCTAGATATACGGTAGGAACGAGATCCGGTCTAGTGGACAAAGCTTGTCCAATTTTGATATAAGCAGGCCCCAGTTGAGTCAGTAATACTCGAAGCTGAGTAGCTCGGCGGCGGTCATTTTTGACGACAATTCCCCGTTTACTATCCGACCACAACCCAAAAGCAAAGGATAAAGTCGGCCCCAACACGGCGAAAATCCGCCGTAAAACTTGCAGGGGTCTGTTTTGATAATGCTCCGCTATGCTCACGGGATCGTAAAGCGTCTCAGGTTCGGCTGTTGTCCGGATCTTTTGGGCTGCTAAGAGTCTTGGCGATCGCACAACTAAGCTCGGTGTACCATTTTCTTCTGGCACTATATCTATAACGTCCAGTTCACCTCGGCTATTTGTGCCGTTGCTACTGTCCTCCTGAATCGGTCGGGAACTAGGGGGAAGTGTCTTAACAATCATGAAAAAGGCCACCAGTCAGAACGATCACATTAAGTATTGTAACAATATCTTTACGAATTGGGAATTAGAAATGGGGCATTGAGGATTAGAAATTAGCAGGGTTCAACTAATTTTTTCTATTACCCATTATCGATTACCCATTACTCAAAGGTTTGCTACACTTAAACGGGCATACTAGTTCAATAGTATTAGGTATTGCTAGTTGTTGGAAAATCATACTTATTGTCCTGTAAATTAGAAGTATCCGGCATCTGCCCTTATGGAGAATTTGGCTTGATGTTGCTTTGCCTGCGAATTGAAAACTTTGCCTTAATTGACCAACTGGAATTGGAATTTGGCGCGGGACTAAATGTGCTGACAGGTGAAACCGGCGCTGGAAAATCGATTATTTTGGATGCCATTGATGCGGCTTTAGGCGGTAAAGTCTCTAGTCGAGTCATTCGCACGGGGACAAGTCGAGCGATGGTAGAAGCAACTTTTACCTCAAATGCTCCCCTAGCGGCTTGGTTGACTGAACAAGAAATAGATTTGCTTGATGAAAATTCCGTAGTTATTAGCCGAGAAATCACAGCCACTGCTACTAATATCCGCAGTCGATCGCGGGTGAATGGCGTGTTAGTAAATCGGCAGATTATGGGAGGAATGCGCGATCGCTTAGTAGAAATCACAGCCCAAGGTCAAACGGTACAAGTGGGACAATCTGCCCAAGTCCGCGACTGGTTAGATTTATATGGCGGCGACTCTTTAATGCAGCAGCGTCATAAAGTCGCTACGAGTTTTAATACTTACCAACAGGCGCATTTAGCATTAGAAAAACGCCGGACATCAGAACGGGAACGGTTGCAACAACTAGATTTGCTCACTTATCAAGTGCAGGAATTGGGAGCAGCTAATCTCAGCGAACCTAATGAATTGGAACAGTTGGGACAAGAACGGGAACGCCTGAATCATGTCGTCGATTTGCAACAGATGAGTTACAAGGTTTATCAGGCTTTGTATCAAAACGATCATGAAACCCCAGCCGCAGGAGATTTACTGGGAGATAGTGAGGCGATATTAAATGACATGGTGGAGTACGATACCCAGCTGCAACACCTGTTGGAATTGGTAAGGGACGCGCAAGCTGCGGTAATGGAAGTGGGAAGACAGATTAATGCTTATGGGGACGGTTTGGAAGCCGATCCACAGCGATTGGAAGAGGTGGAAGAACGGATTCAAGAATTAAAGCAAATTTGCCGCAAGTATGGGCCAACACTTACCGAAGCGATCGGTTATTACGAACGTATCCAAGGGGAATTAGCCCAGCTTAACGACAGTGAACAATCTATCGAAAATTTAGAACAGCAAGAAAAAGCGTGTTTTGAAAAACTCACCCAAGCGACTAATCAGTTAACTCAATTGCGGAGTAAAGCCGCTGCTAATTTAGAATCACGTTTAATAGCTGAACTCAAGCCTTTAGCGATGGAAAAGGTGAAGTTTCTGGTTGAGATAGTACCTGCTTTCCCCACTGTTATGGGAGCAGATAAAATAACCTTTACATTTAGTTCTAACCCTGGAGAACCACTGCAACCTTTAACGGAAGTTGCCTCTGGCGGGGAAATGAGCCGCTTTTTACTAGCGCTGAAAGCTTGTTTTTCTCAGGTTGATGTGGCTGGGACAATGGTTTTTGATGAAATTGATGTCGGGGTTTCGGGAAGAGTCGCCCAAGCGATCGCGGAAAAATTACACCAGCTAAGTCAACGCAATCAGGTATTGTGTGTTACCCACCAGCCTTTAGTTGCGGCAATGGCCGATCGCCATTTCCGCGTCGATAAGCAAACTATCAATCAAGGCAAAGGTAAAAAAGCTAACAATGAGAACGCTGAACAGCGTACCGTTGTTAGAGTTACGACCTTGGATAATTTAACCAGTCGCCGGGAAGAATTAGCGCAGTTAGCTGGTGGTAAATCTGCAAGTGATGCGATCGCTTTTGCTGAATCTCTTTTACTACAAGCTGCTAACCACCGTCAAAAAATTAAAAATTAAAGATAAATCACTGGTCTGTCAACTTAGTTTTGAGCGTTAAAGGAACGAACCACAAAGAACGCATTCGCGTAGCGTCTCGTAGAGAAGATAAGGAAAAGGAAAATAAGAGAAATTGAAAACATAAAAACCTTAACCTGTGTAGGTTGGGGAGCCACTGCGTTGGGTGGGTTTCCCGAAGCTACGCTCTTAGCGTTCCCGCAGGGTAGCAAGTGGTGTTTGAGGAACGTAACCCAAGACAAGCGTTCATTGTTGGGTTTCACTTCCCTACGGAACGCTACGCGAACGTTCAACCTAAGCGTATTGGGATATGACCATCTAGAGGGATTTGTTAACCTAGTATACGGTTCGTTTAAAAAGATGTGTAGGGACAATTTGTCAAGTCTCATGCATACCAATTTAAATAAGTTTAACCTGCAAATTGCAGTAGAAAAAGTATCTAAATATTTGACATAAGCATCTAAAGATTTTTCATTGTAAAAATAACTTAATTTTTATATATTTTTTCAAGTAACTAGCGTTAATTAAAGGTTTTTTGGAAAGTAAATTTTATGAAACCACTATACAATACATTCCAAAAATATCAAGATTAGCAATGAAAAAAACAAAACAAAAGTTACTAAGAAAGCTTAATTATGCTTCCTTAGTATTTCTTGATTACACAAAATTTATCTACTAATAGGAGGATTGACTCTCATGGCATTTGATGCAAATTCTTTTCCTGTTAACGCCTTGGATAGTCTTTATCCTGGCAACCTCAGCGATCCGTTTGCACCTGGAGGAGCATTCGGCATACCAACGGCTGCTAGCTTCGACCTTGCTGAGTATGGTATTCCAACTGATGGCAACTTTAATTTGGGTAGCTTTGGCATTCCAAGTGAGGGCGGCTTTAATTTGGGTAATTTTGGTATTCCAAGTGAAGGCGGCTTTAATTTGGGTAGTTTTGGTATTCCAACTGATGGCATTATCCCAAATTTTGGTGCTAATGCGGGCGGGGGAAGTTTCCCAATTTTTTAGTAGCAATTCTATAACTTTTAGGGCAAATTGAAGTTAGATATAATCTCAAAAATTTGAGTTTTTCTATCTTTTAATTACGCAAGCTGCAACTTTCACTAAACAAAAATCCCACTCTATGCAAAAGCTACGAGATTGTGATTCTTATCTTTTGCTGCGGTGGGACAAATATTATCTATGAAAAATAGATAAGTATTTCTATTTATACTCTTGCAAAGCTCCTAACTTACGAATTCCTGGCCAAATCATTGCCGTAGCAATTACCACCACAATTGTGCCAATTCCACCACCCACAACGGAAATCACCGGGCCAAATAAAGCAGCAGTCAAGCCGGACTCAAAGCCCCCTAACTCATTGGAGGCACTAATAAACACGCTATTAATAGCAGCAACTCGACCACGCAAATGATCGGGTGTTCTGATTTGAACCAATGTATGGCGAATCACAACGCTAATGCTATCCAGTGCGCCACCAAGAATCAGCATTAACATAGACAGCCAAAAGGAACGGGAAAGTCCAAAGATAATTGTGACAACCCCAAAGCCAACCACTGACCACAATAAGGCCGGGCCTGCTTTGCGTAACGGCGGTAAATACGCCAGAGTAATCGCCATAGTCAAAGCACCGATGGAGTGAGCTGCTTGTAGATATCCCAACTCCACTGGCCCCACGTGTAAAATATCTTTGGCAAAGATGGGGAGAAGCGCGATCGCACCACCCAACAATACTGCAAACATATCTAATGTGATTGCTGCTAAAATCAACTGATTCTGCCAAACAAATTTAGCGCCAGCTGCAAGCGCTTGGAGTGAGATTGGCTCAGTTGAGCGAATAACTTTTTGCTCTTTAATCGCCAGGGTTAAAATAAAACACAGCAACGCTGCGATCGCTGCTAATACATAAACTCCTGTAGCACTTCCCAATAGCGCAATCCCGAATCCCCCGAAGGCTGGGCCGATAACTGCGGCTAACTGAAAGCTACTACTATTCCAAGTAGCTGCATTCGTAAACGCACTGACAGGTATCAATTGCCACATTAGAGCATCGCTGGCAGGTTTGAGGAATGCCCTAGCGACACCTGTTAATACCAAACAGGCGTAAATTAGAAAAATTGCACCTTGAGTATAGGAAAGTACTGCTAAAGCCAGCGAGCAGAGGGCTAGCAGTATCACCGACAGTAACATGGTGACTTTGCGATCGCGGCGATCTGCAACATCTCCGGCAATTAAGGTGAGAATAATCATCGGTAGGACTTGCGCCAGTCCTACACCACCTAAAGCGATCGCTGAGTTAGTGCGCTCATAGAGTTCCCAGCCAATCGCTACAGTTTGCATTTGCGACCCCACGAACAGCACCAGCCGTCCAATGGTAAATAGCCGATAGTCTCGAAACTTAAAGGCTGCAAAGGGATCGTGTTCTGCAACCTCAAAGTTATGGGGCTTTGAGTTCTGTTTTTTCGAAGACATTTTTTAGTAGAGTTAAGCCTTCTTCAATGTTGGAAATTTGGTCTTCTGAAAGACCTTTTAGCAAGTCGGTAATATGAGCGCGAGTTTGATCTTGGGATTGCTTGAGATGGTGTTTTCCATCTTCAGTTAAATTGAGCAGCACCCGCCGCCGCTCTTGAGGATGAGCAATCCGTTTCACGAAGTCGCGTTGTACCAAGCGTTCTATGGTTGCTGATGCCGTGGCAGAGGTGACACCTAAATGCTCTGCTAAGTCAGATAATGAAGCACCAGGATTCCGGTTGATAAATGCTAGCGATCGCAATTGAGGTATAGATAAAAAAGCGGCACTATGGGCACGCATATCCGCTCGGATAAACCGCATCACTAATGGAACTGTCTCCATTACTCTAGCGGCACATTCTTCGGAAGTTGCACCTTGATTAGGTTTATCCAAGGTCATGGGCTTGTTGTTCTCCTAGTTACATGGCCACCCGTGGATAAAGTTTTCCACCAAGGATGGCCAAAATGATTAATGTGAATAAGAGAATTGTACAATCCAGACCAAAGCCATAGATGCTAGTGCCATTCAACAGCATAGTGCTACGTAACCCGTCAACCAGATAAGTCAACGGATTTAAATGGGAAATGAACTTTAACCAACTGGGCATCAAAGAAATCGGATAGATGGCATTGCTCGCAAAAAATAACGGCATCGTTAACAATTGTCCAATACCCGTCATCCTTTCTCGGCTTTTCACCAAACAGCCAATAATTAATGAGAAAATACAAAAAGAACCCGCTCCCATTATGACTAGCAGCAGTACTTGGAGAATAGCTAGGGGATAAAGATTTAGTTTGACACCTAATAAAAATGCTAATCCGTAAATGAATATTACCTGAGATAAGCACCTCACCCCACACGCCAGGGCTTTGCCCAACACCATCGCCACGCGAGGCGTAGGACTAGCTAAAAATTTATGGACAATGCCTAAATCTCGCTCCCAGATTAGCGTCATTCCACCGCTAAAAATTGCCACGAACAAAATACTCTGAGCCAAGATGCCAGCAGAAATAAAGTCTAAATAGGGTAGGTTCCCCGTAGGAATCGCGCGAGTTCGGGCGAAAACTTGCCCAAAAATTAACAGCCATAAAGCTGGTTGCACAGCCCGAACGACTAAATCAGTGGGATCGTGGCGGAGTTTACGTATTTCCAATTCAGCGATCGCCAGGGTTTTCGTAACTAGCTCTTTTATTGCAGAGATCAAATTTCCTCGGACAGTGGATGGTGCTTTAACCCAACCGTTGAGCGGTACGTCTGGTTCTTGCTGTGTCACGGTAGTTGACTCCTGATGTTAACTGGTCGCCTGTATAGTGAATAAAGACATCATCCAAAGTTGCATTTGGGTTATCTAAAGAAGCTTTTAAGTCAGTTGGTGTGCCTGTGGTAACGACTTCACCTTGCTGCATAATCGCCACTCGATTACATAAGCTATCCGCTTCTTCTAAAAAGTGGGTTGTTAAAAATATAGTTGTGCCGTAATCAGCACAGAGTTGTAGTACAAGTTGCCATACTTGAGTTCGAGCGATGGGATCTAGTCCAACAGTCGGCTCATCAAGAAACAAAATTTGGGGTTGATGTAGAACTGATATGCCAATTTCCAGCTTGCGGATCATCCCACCAGAGTAGTTTCGTACCAAGCGTTTCGCCGCATCTTGCAAACCCATGTATTCTAGAATTTCATAGATCCGGCGATCGCGTCCTTTGGCAGGTATTCCATACAGCTTGGCGAAGATTAAGAGATTTTCGTAACCCGTGAGACTACCATCAGCAGAGAGCGCCTGGGGGACATAGCCGATAGCCCGTCTTACAGGATTGGGTTGACGAGTCACATCATAGCCAGCTAAGGTTGCTTTCCCTGCACTGATAGGCAGCAAGGTTGTCAACATCTTAAGAACTGTACTTTTCCCTGCACCATTGGGGCCAAGTAGTCCAAATACTTCGCCCTGTTCTACAGATATGCTCAGGTTATTAACTGCGGTTAACTTACCAAAACGGCGTGTGAGTCCCTGAGTTTGCAAAATCAACGGTTTTGGTTCGCTAGCAGGTTGCGATCGATTTATTTTTCCCGTCAGTATTGTCACAAGTTTGATGCACTTCTATTAATTAGTAAATCTAACTATTAGCTTCTCAATAGATTTACTAGAAGTCAATAGACTTCTGGCATAAAGTTGAATCAGAGTAAAAAAAAACTCAGTAGGGTGGCGGCGAGGTTATTGATAGGGGAAGTATCACTGACAAATTAACCGCAAACACTTGCTAGGGATGGTTAATAGGTAAAAATTTTCAGAATGCCTACTGCTGCCCAGCTAGAGAGTCTATGCCGCATTTAATTTTCATCAACAAGCTGCAAAACCCTCTTGTATAAAGGTTCCGCCACCCAAAATCCTGCTTGGTTAATCAGAGCATCTAACAAAGGTTTCACAGCAGAAATCAGCCTTTGACTTTTAGCTTCAACCAAAATCCCTAAAATCCCTGTGTAACCAAGATTTAGCCTAGCTGCAACCATGCGACCACGACGTTCATCAATTAAAACTTGATCTGCTTTCATTTCCAGCGCTAGAGCGATGGCTTCAGCTTCACCAATATCCAGTTCATTGCTGAGTGCTTCAAGCAATGTTCGATCTTGAACTGGACAAGTTTGAATCCAAATAAAAGTTTGAACTTCAATTGCACCTGCCACTGGAAAGTTGGGATCAGTTAGTTCTTGGTAGACAGCTTCAGGAATTAGGACTGTTCCGTAAAGCTGTTGTAGTAAATGAAGATGGTTAATGGCGGCGAGGTTATTAATGGGTGAAGTATCACTGACAATGATCACAGTCTACCCATCGCCCGTAAGTTTTCTATATCTTGGTCAAAATCCTCGACCCCATAATGCACTGAAATTTGACGACTTGCGAGTAGATGCTGAAATGCTATACGATTCATGCCTGCAAATCGGCTGGCTTGAGCAAGGGTTAACTTTTCTTTTTGAAAGAGCATCACCGCAATTTCCTGCTTCATTTCGCTTTCAGTCATCCGAGTTGCGGTTAATATTTCATTAGGAATGACGACGTTCATAATTATAATCCTCTTTATCACTACTATTCTAAGCAGCTTGGGCATCGCCAAGTGATAATCAGGTAAATAAACCGAACCGTATCCTTTTTATAAATCTTGTTCATGTCATAATGTAACGCTTTGTTCTGGTTTGGGAACCCTAAGAATAATACTTGAGTCCTGAATACAGTCTACATAGCAATAAAGGATGTTCTTGCAAGTGACTATTAAGAGTATTCAGCAAGGATTAAAAGACTTTGAAGCGGGTAGATTCCGTTCATTTGATGATTTTGCTGACGAGCAGCATCGCAAGTATAATCTGCTAGCCGATTCATGAAATACCACATTGATATTCTAGTGTTGCTCAAGCAGAGCATATTAAACATATACCAACAAAGCGATCGCATCTAGTGGTTTTGAGAGCGATCGCCTTGCCAAAATTTTCTTTAATTATTTGATTTATATTTTTCAATATCCTCAGATTAATAAAAAGCGTTGAGTTGCATATCTAATTTTAGTCCAGATTTAGCTCATGTCTATCTGTAAAAAATTACCCATTTCCCTTTACTCAATCTCATCGCCTATTAAAAAAAGTGGATGCTAATGATAGCTTCCACTTTTCTCTTTCATTTCATTAATTTCATGATTTTGGAAAACATACATTACAGACTAATACAATTCTCTCAAAAAATAATTGATAGTGAGTGAATTATATCAATATTGTTCCTATATGAATTCCAAAGCTTTACCTATGCTATTTCTAGTCATGGTTTACTATTGGTCAAGCCTAAAACCTAAAACTAGGATGGGAATTTGATCCCCATCAGCAGTGGTCAGATTCCCGGTGATTCTAATATCAGGATTACCTCGCATATCACGAGCAATTCGCCTTCTTGAAAATAATTGTCCTCCAGACAGAAGTTGCTGTTGGTCTGAAGGTATCTCCACAAATAACTCTTGTTGTTTGGCTATAATTGACATAATTACCTCACTTACGTACATAGGTATTCAATACCTATATCATTATTTATAAGGATATTTATTTGAAATTAAATTATCCAAAAGTAATAATTTTGAAACCTATATATACATTTATTTTTTCATCTAAAAGCATTAGGGCACATCTAGCGGTTAGGGGATGGCAAAGTAGAATCTGGAAATAAGTTATCAAAAACGTCCATTCACCCAAGCTAGTCGTAAATATAACAAATGATTAAAACCGGACTCACTCCACCGCATTCCAACACCTTTAAATGTTGGCGTTCATCAACCATTTACAAGCACTTTCAACTCATGCCACTTCCCAAAAGCAAATTCTACTCAGTAGAAGATTAACCGGTGCAGGTATCTGTTATGGCGTTCACGAAGTGACTCCGCAAGAGTATCGCTCATCGCAGTAAAGTATACTGGCCATAAATAGACTTATCCGTAAATCTGAAGTGCTTGCTATACAATGGTTTTAGCGATTTTAATGGATTGCGATCGCAAGCGCTTTGTAGACGCAACAATAAGGCTTTAGGGGAATTAATCAAGCTAATTTATCAGTTAGCAAGGAAAAGATAGAAAGAGTGAAGTTTTATTCTCTCCCCGATAAACTCAATTATCAACAGATAAAAACCATGAACAATTAAGTCGCAATCTCACAAGTCCACATACTGCCATTATTACCTGATTATAGCGATGACGAGATAAACGAAATTTCTCACTCGCTACTCGAAATATTTTCACTCGACATATCATGTGTTCGACACCAATTCTCCGTGAAGATAATTGTTTATTCTCTTCTTTTTGTAGTTGTGAAATCTCTGATTTTTTTGGTTTTTTATATGGTGTAGTAATTGCATTATTTCCGATATAGGCTTTGTCACCAATAAACTTTTGTTCAACATTGAATTTATGCCGTGTTTCTCGAAATAAACCTATATCGCTTGTTTTACCTAATTTACCAACATATACATCAACAATATCTTCTCCCTTTGGCAGCACAATAAACTGATTTTTTAGAGTGTGCATTTTTTTCTTACCAGAATAATATTGTTTCTGGTTTTGGTAGTCCATAGGTCTTTCTATGGCTTGCTCTGCGCTATCTACAATTAATTCGTATTCACCAAGTATTTTACGTAAATCTTGATACTTTTTGTTATCTTTTTCTACTTCTTCTATTTGAGAAGCTGGTAAAACTTCTCTTAAAATTTCTACCCAATAATTAAATGTGTCATTAGCTTTTGTTTTGGAAATGTCAAAGAGTAAACCTAATATTTCAAAAATTGGTTTTTGTCTAAGATAAATTAGGCATAAGCAGATCCCCTCTTTTGAAGATATCTCCGGTTTTCGTCCACCCCCGGGGGCGATAATACGAGTTTTATTTCTTTCGATTTCTGCGCGTTTTTCTAAATGGCATTTTTCCGCTAAACTTACTAATGCTAAAAATTGCTCATAATCAATACCAATTAATCGCTTTGCTTCTTGCGGATGTGATTCAATTCTTGCCAGAGGACTTGTCATTATTCAATATACATATTTCTTAATTATTGTTTGATTATCCCACAAAGATTATATTAAGGATAGGTCTAATACAACTTGGTAACAGCGACACCGATGTCCATTTCTGGTAGAAATGCCACATAATAATGCTGATTGTAGTGAGCGGTGCGATCGCATTAAAAATTATTGAATCATTGAACGCTTGTTGACAAAATCCTTCTTAGTAATCAGAATATGATTACTGAAAATTACGAATTATGAATTTTCTAAACATCTCTGGTTATCTTCAACATTTTATTTCCACCAGGCTGTAGCTCATATTCAACATTTTCAATATCGATTTTGTAACCCATTGAAGTGTAATGTTTTACTATTTCATCTAAATGTTGAGAATGTTTCCACATTAAAGTTATCAGGGGAAATATTCTGATTTCTTTAGCAATACGTAGCATTTCACCTATAGAATTTAGGTGAAAGTTATAATCAAGATGGTCTGAATATAAAAACAATAAATGTGAACACAGGGCTATATCAAACTCTTGATCTTTAAATTCTAATTTTGGAAACTCATCGACTATGTATCTGTTACTTTTTTTGCCATTTTCATAATCAGACAGAAATTCTTTAATAACTTTGACTCGATTGTGTCGCAAATCATCTGGAGATTTATGATAGCCCCATACCCAATCTTTCGATGTAGCCTTGACTTGGTTAATGATGTTATCTACCACTTCATTAAATCGTTGCAATATCTCATCACCAGAAAATTGGTATAGTGGATCAACCGAAACTACACTTTTACCCTGACCTGTCATTTCTGCATTAAAGCTTGCCGGGCCATCCCCAATTCCAATAATTTTTTTATTTAAATCTGCGTCTGTTAAATTGAATATTTTTATATATTCATCCATTGATCTCCCAAAAGGAACTACTTTATCTAGAACCATTGCCATAGAATTTACCTCGCCAAGAGACTGATTAAACAGGATGATAGCAAAATCAAAATACTTTATGTATTGCTAGACGGCAATCATTTAGAAGCAAGTCAAGTTCTTTTACAACTCTCAACGGATTTCTACCTCTAAACACAGCAGCTAATGCAGCTTCATAAGGATTTCTACCTGTTTTCTTGACAGCAGCGATCGCAGCTTGATTTGATAATCCTCGGACACTAACTAGCCATGCCGCTAATACATGTCCAGTACGTCCAATTCCACCAGAGCAGTGTACAACTACCTTCTGATTTTGTTTATCTGCTTCTATTAAGAAAGGAAGTATTTTCTGTGTGAGGGTTTCTAAATCAGATAGATGGAAATCTACAATTGGTGCCCAACATACTAGCTGATTACCAAATTCCTGTTTGTAGCTATCCAGAAGATTAGAGTAATGAGCTAGTTGTTGATTGGGAAGAAGGCAACAAACTCGCTTAATATTTTGGGATTTCATGAATTGTATCCAATCGAGAACCTGTTTATTAGTGTATCCAGGCCGCGCAGCACCAAATACTATTTGCTCGTTCTCCCAAGCCGGGGCAAACTTATACATCTTTAAGTAGATAGGCACAAATAATTAATCTGATAACACCACATCTTTACGCAATTTGAGATTTTGAATGCGAGTATCTTCTGCGGGTGGCACATCCCTTTGAGAAAAGGGAATCTGCTTAAAGTTAGCAGCCAGATATTCGGCTAATGTATCTTGCTCGGAACCATCAGCAGCAAAGGTGGCTAAACCTGTGCGTTTGCTCTTATCAGCATCTTTTGATGTCAAATCAACCCGTTCTGTTTTCGGAAAAGGATAGCCATCACCACCAGTTGCGAGGAAGTTGAGGGTAACAGTGCGGAAGATCCGATTAGGATCACCCACTAACTCGGCATTTTTAACTACTACATCAATAATTTTGCCCTTCTCATCCTTGATAGCAAGGGATTTGACGCGCTTACCTGCTGGCAAATCTGGGTCAAAGCTAAAGGTTAATCCCGCTACTTGGGGAAAACTGCCAGGGGTAGCACTGGGTGCGATCGCTGCTACACTGTGTTCAATCACTGCCAGTAATTCTGTTGCACTCAGAGTAACTAAAGTCAAGCCATTGTTGAATCGTAGCGCATTGGTGATATCAAGTTGGGAAATTTCTTTTGCTTTCTTACCTGCTACAGGATTTGCTTGAGGTGGTAGTTTGATAACATCTTGTGAGCGAGTCGAACCTGGAGGAAAGGTGTAGATACCGATATTGTCACGGATACCACCGCCATTTTTGATGGAAATGACTGTCTTAGGATCGTATCGTTTAGCGATCGCTAAATTAGCTTCGGCTGTCAAATTCCCTAAATTGGTTTCTTGTGTACGGATATCACCGCGCCAGCCATTGAGAAAGACGTTGGTTTTCCCAAAAATTTTACCATCTTGGGCAATAATCACTTTTTGAAGTGCCTCTGTAATGACGACAATTTTAGGATCAGGTTTCCCACCGACAGTTGCTACACCTTTAGAATCAGTCGCATAAGCACCACTGATTTTGGAGTCAATACTCAACGGAATAATCACTCCATTGGCATCAAAGTTAACTACTAGACGACCAACATAACGATAGTTTCCATCGGTATTAACTACGGCTATCGGATTACCATCTGCTGCTTTTGTGAGGATTGGATAAGTTCCAGCAGATTTATCACCGACTCGTAGACGGTCTGTTTTGTCGGCTAGTAAGGTATTAGAACCACCAGCAACAACAATATCTACTCCTTTGAGTAATTTTGCTAGCTTTTGCTCAATAGCAATTTGCTGCATGTGCGCCAACAGAATAACTTTATTAATATCTGGGTTTTTTGTCAGCAGTGCATCGACAGAAGTTTGAATTTCAGCAGCTAAGGCGGCGATGTCTGCGGCATTACGATCGTTAAATTCTTTAGGCAACACAGTCACACCACCGGGAGAAGAAATAGTCCGCATAGTGGGAGTTGTCGCCCCAACTACACCAATTTTTTCACCATTGAGGGTAATGATGGTACTACGGGCAATTTTATTAGGAATTTTACTTGCCTCTTGTCCATCAGCAGTAACTAATTTTGCCAGGTCTTTATCAGTGCTGAAGTCTAGATTTGTGCTGAGATAAGGAAAATTTGTACCTGGGTAATCTTTTTTAGCACCGAGTAAATCGGCAACAACACCCGTACCTAAGTCAAATTCGTGATTACCAAAGGCGATCGCACCAAACCCTAGAGCATTTAAAATTAAAATATCTCCTCTTCCCTGTCCACCAAAAACTGGATCACTAGCAAATAAGAAGGGACTGGGAATATAGGCATCTCCAGATGAAAGGATTAAGGTATTAGGATAATCAGGCTTACCGTCACGATTAGCATCCTGATTTTTGAGTGCATTCAACACTGCCGAAAAGTTTGGTGCATCCTTCAGTGCTGGAACACCTGCTTCTTGGTCGGAAGTATGTAAAAGTTGCAGTGTGAATCCCGGTTTAGGTGTTGTTCTGACTTGTGCTACACCAATACTAGTTCCCAGAGAGAATAATATACCAAATATAACTAACGAACTTAACCGGTTAGTACTTAAATTTAGGCTATTAAGCTTACCGAAAAATCTATTTTTGGAATTTAACAAAGGCATAATAACTTTTAAACGTGTTATGTTAACTTGTAACATTATTCGGAATTCAAAAATCATTATTTATTAATTATTCACTTTTCCCTGCCAAACAATTTCCTTAACTTTGATTTCTTTCGGGATCAACTTAATTTTGTAGAAGGTATCTGCAATCTCTTGTTGTTTAGTAATCACTTCATCTGTGAGCGGAAGTACATCATATTCACGCCGCTTTTCTGCTATTTCTAACACAGGAGCATCTATACCCAAAGCAGGGGAAAGAAGTTTAGCAACTTCAGTAGGATTATTCTTTGCCCAGTTACTAACTTGCTTCACCCCATCCAGAACTATTTTTAAAGCATCCGGCTTGGCATCAACAAAAGATTTTGCAGCTAGATAATAACCACGATTGGGAGCTAATCCCGTCGCGTCTGCTAAAATGCGTGCGCCTGTTGCTGCTTCTGCTGCGGCTAAATATGGGTCCCAAATTGCCCAAGCATCAACCTTTTTTCCTTCAAAGGCAGCACGAGCATCGGCGGGTGGGAGAGTTGCTGGCTGGATGTCACTGTACTGTACCCCTGCTTTTTCGAGTGCTTTAACCAATAGGTAGTTAGCATTAGAACCTTTGGCAAAAGCAACTTTTTTGCCCTTGAGTTCAGCCACACTTTTAATAGGTGAATCCTTGGGTACTACGATGGCTTCGGCTTTCGGACTCCAAGGATCGTAGGCAACATAAACTAGAGGAATACCCCCAGCTTGGGCAAATATTGGTGGTGATTCTCCGGTATAGCCAAAATCAATGCTACCTGCATTCAATGCTTCTAGCATTGGAGGCCCAGCCGGAAATTCTGACCAAGTTACGGAAGATCCTGAAGTTGCAAAGGCTTTTTCTAATTCTCCTCTCGCTTTCAGTGCATAGAGGACAGTTGACGCTTTCTGGTAGCCTATACGAATTGTAGTGCCGCTAGCTACAGCGCTGGGGCTAGCGGTTTGAGTTGTTCCATTGTTACTTGTGCTTGGAGAGCAAGCAGAGATAGCCAAAGTTAAGCTAAGTCCCAATGCAAATAATAGGGAAAAGGTGTGGATTCTTTGCTGTTTGAACCTTTGGAGGAAGGCAAAAGCCATACCCAAAAATCGACTTGAAGAGAACTTAGTAAACATCTTCATTCTGCTTTCAGGGGTAAATAAATATCAGATTTCAGCTACTTAACAGTGAATCTACGATAAGTTTATTGATTCACCGTATTATTATGTAATGATAAAAATACCACATAATTACAGATGAAATGCAAGTTTATTCATTGAAGAAAAAAATCTTACTGAAAGTCATAGCAATGTCAAATATAAATTCAATCGGATCAGAAAGGACGCGATGACAGATAATATTCTTCAACAACAGATTGAGTACTATCGCGCTAGAGCCAATGAATATGATGAGTGGTTCTATAGGAAAGGACGCTACGATCGCAGTTCCGAAATAAACCAGCGCTGGTTTAATGAACTAGCTGTGATAAAAAATACATTACATCAAATTGGTTTGATGGATGATATTTTGGAGTTAGCATCTGGAACAGGTATCTGGACGCAGGAGCTTTTAAGGATCGGTAAAAAGATTACTGCGATCGATGCCTCTGAAGAAATGATTGCAATTAATCGCTCGAAGTTAAATTCACTGAGTGTTGAATATCACCTAATTGATTTATTTACTTGGCAACCTGACACTGAATATGATTTGGTGTTCTTCGCCTTTTGGCTATCTCATGTGCCACCAAAATTACTCGATTCTTTTTTGACGAAAGTCTACCAATCTGTTCGCCTTGGTGGGGAAGTATTTATCATTGACTCTAAATTTGAACCGACATCCACAGCTAACAATCATATCCTTGAAGACGACGGAAACATATATAAAACTCGTAAATTAAATGATGGTCAAGAATTTCAGATTGTCAAAATTTTTTATCAGCCAGATGAACTTAAGGATAAGCTAAAAAAAGCAGGCTTTCAGGCTGAGGTAAAAGTGACAGATAATTATTTTATCTACGCACAGGGAAAAAAATTTGAAACAATTCGTAATTCGGAATCTGTAATTATTTAAACTACACCTGATGTATTACTAATTTAGTACCGTTTATATACTATGGGAGCGTCAGACATATTTTTTCTTGTAGAGATATTAATTCAAGATGGCATCAGAAAACATCTTCCTGCTATTTTCTCTGACATACTCCTCAAACTAGGTACTGTTGCAAAATCTATGTATATATATTGGTTCTAGCTATACAGATGACTTATGTGGGGCTAAAGGAGTAGAAATGAAATGTATTTTGATTAACTGCGAACAACATTATCAAGAGCTAGATGAACAGAAAGTTGAAGACCTTTTTCAAGTTGAAGATAGACTATTTCTTGATCAATCTTAGTTAACTATGATTGCTGAGTAAGCAAAACAAAATCCATTAGCTGCCTAATAGACAGTTTGCAATGCAAATTCTTAAAGTATTAACCAGAGTCTATCTTAGTCCAGTAGACTTGGATGAGGCGATCGCTTTCTATGAAAACCTTTTTACAGAAAAATGTTGGTTGTGGTTTCAATATTCCGAGTCTGAGTTGGAACTCGCAAGTGTGGGTTCTATTCTTTTAATTGCTGGTTCGGCAGAAGCACTCTCTCCATTCAAGAGTACACACGCAACATTTCTTGTGGACTCACTCAATGATTTTAAAGAAGCACTTATTCAGCAGGGTGCAGTGATTCTGGCGGAACCGAACAAAGTTACCACTGGAGCGAATATGCGAGCGATGCATCCTGATGGAACTATTATTGAGTATCTTGAGTTTGGATAATGGCATGGAAGGTTTCTAGTTGATGTGATATTAAGTAAGTGATTGATACTCATTGATTCCACAAAATCTTCGTGTTATGGAAAGTGCTTAGTTTACCGCCGTAGGCATCACACCAAAATATTATTGATATTTCTGTGGAAGAATTTGCTTGGTAAGCTTTTTTTGATTGCGTGTGAGTTTCTTCTTCAAGTTCGCCTATTTGCTTATTAACAAAAGCGCAAACTTACCTGACATAGAGAATATAGTATGTATTGCATAGTCCACATTTGCTACAGAGTTCTTTCGTAGGGCAGTGGCTGCTAGGTTTTAAGGCTCTGGCTTTTTTGTGCCTGCTAGAATCAATTGAGGTCATATAAATTTTTTGTTTTATCCAGGAATCGCTTTTATTACAATCACTGGCTTACCTATGAACTTCACGATAGAGATTGAACAAGAAGAGGATGGACGCTTTCTGGCTGAAGTGATTGGTTTTCCTGGTGTACTGGCTTACGGTCAGACACCAGAAGAAGCAGTTGCTAGAGTTCAAGCATTAGCTCTACGTGTGTTAGCAGATAAGCTGGAACATGGAGAAGTAACTCCAGAGCTAGTCAGCGTTTCATTTGCCGCAGCATGAGTGAGTGGTCTAGCACAAAGGCAAAGCGTGTCCTAGCTGCTTTGCTACGTATTGGTTGGGAGATTAAACGCCAGTCAGGTTCACATAAAATTCTGACACATCCTGATTGGGCTGATTTTGTGTTTGCCTTTCATGATGGTCAAGAGATTGGGCCTCGGATGTTAGCAAGAATTGCTAAAGTGACAGGTTTAACACCTGAAGATTTATGATAACAGTTTGAATTTTATATAAATAAGCTTGGTAAATTTAAGTATTTTGACTTTTTTTAGTTTACAAGAAGTTAATTCAAAATTTAAGCTCTAAAACAGGCGCAGCGTTTATCGCAGGCGGAACCCTAGCAGGTACTGGCGTTTCTGCAACTGTAGGCGGGAATACACGGGAAAAGTAAAACGCACCTTGAATGGACACTCAGATGCAGTTTTGTCTGTCACCATAAGTCCCGATGGTAAAATCCTTAGAAGTGGTAGCGCCGATCAGACTATTAGGCTTTGGGATTTAAAAACTTGGGAACAATGGTGGGAAATATTAGGCGTAAATCAGAGTGATAATGCCAACGTTATTAAACTTGCGTATCTTCGATTAGCAAGACAATATCATTCTGATGTCAACAGTTCTGCATCGCAAAAGCTTTAATGCAAACAATTAATCAAGCTTTTGATACTTTCAGGTCTAAAGATGCTGAGATTATTTAATTAACGAGCCAAGCTACTCCGTGTCTATACACCTCTCTGTGAGACTTAATTACTTTTATAAACAGCCCATGTCATCTGCCAGTAGGGTAAAAAATTTAACCCTTCAGAAGTATTGACATTTTAAATTTTTCAAGAATCCATCTTGCATATTCTGGAAAAAAGTTATAAATTATTATTCTATAGGGGAATAATCTGACCTCTTAGTGTCAAAAACTAATCCTGCTCAAGTAAATATACTGCGACCAGTTTTAACTTCACACAAACCATAAGCAGCGCTGAAGATATATTTTTGTTTGGTAAAGCAAAGCTTCTGGACAAGAAACAGAACAATAAATAATCTAAAAATATATCTTGTGTGACTGTTTGAAGAATTATATTACTACTCTGGGTGAATAAAAACAACTATAATTCACCAATGCAGTAATCGATTATAGGGCAATTAACTAATAATAAGGCTGTAAAAATTTCAGCAGATTTATTTATTGTTAGTTGATTAACTTTCTCCAAATCATGCTATTCAAAGAATCGTTTTTGTTATGCTGAGAATAGCAAAAATAAGGAATGAAGACGCATCTACCACAAATTCACAACCCGAATGGAGTTATTCTGGCGATGCACCTAAACGAATTGGAAACTACTGAAAATTTAAAAGAAGTAGAAGAAGCGTGGCTAACACTAGAAAAATCAATTCTCTATTATCAAGGCCGCCCCGTTGGTACTGTAGCCGCTTATGATGCATCTGTAGAGGCTCTCAATTATGACCAGTGCTTTGTTCGGGATTTTGTCTCTTCAGCTCTAATTTTTCTGATCAAAGGTAGAACAGATATTGTTCGTAATTTCTTAGAAGAAACCTTAAAGTTACAGCCTAAAGAAAAGGCATTAGATGCCTATAAGCCTGGACGAGGATTAATACCAGCTAGCTTCAAAGTTGTATCAGACAATGGGCAAGAATATCTAGAAGCAGACTTTGGTGAACATGCGATCGCTAGAGTTACACCTGTTGATTCTTGCCTATGGTGGATTATTTTGTTACGTGCCTATGTAGTCGCCACTGAAGATTTTTCTCTGGCTTATCAACCTGAATTCCAAAATGGCATCAGGTTAATCATGGAAATCTGCTTGGCAAATCGCTTTGATATGTACCCAACGCTGTTGGTTCCAGATGGTGCTTGTATGATTGACCGTCGTATGGGCATTTATGGGCATCCTTTAGAATTGCAAGTTCTTTTTTACACGGCATTGCGTGCATCTCGTGAACTGCTAATTTGTCAAGGGAATTCCGATATTGTGGCAGCCATTGATAACAGGTTGCCTCTTTTATGCGCTCATATTCGCCAGCATTATTGGATAGATATTAATCGCCTGAATGAAATTTATCGCTTCAAAAGTGAAGAATATGGTAAAGGTGCTGTGAATCTGTTCAATATATATGTAGATTCTGTTCCCTATTATGAATTAGATAAGTGGTTGCCAAAAAAAGGTGGCTATCTAGCGGGTAATGTCGGGCCGTCGCAGCTAGATACTCGCTTCTTTTCACTCGGAAACTTAATGGCGATTATTTCAGACTTAGCCACCGAAGAACAGTCACAAGCAATTATGACTCTCATTGAGGATCGATGGGATGATTTGGTGGGAGATATGCCGATGAAAATTTGTTTCCCAGCTTTAGAACATGAAGAATACAGAATTGTAACTGGATGTGACCCCAAAAATATCCCTTGGTCGTATCATAATGCTGGTAGTTGGCCAGTTTTAATGTGGATGTTGGCAGCCGCGGCTGTGAAAACTAACAAAATAAGTCTTGCACAAAAGGCTATTCAAACTGCCCAAGGACGGCTCAGTACAGATCAATGGCCAGAATATTACGACGGTAAGAAAGGGCGACTGATTGGGAAACAAGCTAGGAAATATCAAACTTGGACAATTACTGGGTTCTTATTGGCGAAAGAACTGATGGCAAACCCCACTTATTTACCATTAATCAGCTTTGGTAAATTACCAGCAGAACAGGTTTCTAGAGCATGTGAGTTTGAAATCGCTAGTGTAGACCCGTATATGCAATAATTCGTAATTCGTAAAGAGTTGGGAGTTAGAATACAAAAGCTTCCTGACTCCTGATTCATGTTTCCATGACAAACCCCCGTCAACTAGCTTTTATCACCCTGCGAGATGTTCATAAGGGGGCTTATGCTGATGTTGCCCTAGATAGAGTACTGCAAAAAGTTAATTTGCCCGATCACGATCGCCGCTTGGTGACAGAATTGGTTTATGGGAGCGTCAGAAGGCAGCGCACTCTTGATACTCTCATAGATCAATTTGCCAAAAAGAAATCTCACCAACAACCCCCAGACCTCCGCACCATCTTACACTTGGGTTTCTACCAGCTGCGCTATCAAGAGCGTATTCCCGCCTCTGCTGCTGTTAATACCACTGTCCAACTCGCTAAAGAAAATGGTTTTTCTGGACTTACGGGTTTTGTTAACGGTCTATTACGCCAGTATCTTAGAAAAGCAGAGGGGCAAGGGGGCAGAGGGACAGAGGAGCAGAGGAGCAGGGGAGCAGGGGAGCAGGGGAGCAGGGGGACAGGGGAGACAAGGGGACAAGGGGACAAGGGGACAAGGCAAATAATCAATCCTCAGTCCCCAATTCCCAGTTCCCAATGCCCAGTTCCCCACTTTGATCCGTTACAACTTCCAGAAAACCCAGTGGAACGCTTGGGCATTTTACACAGCTTTCCTGACTGGATTATTCAAATCTGGTTAGAACAACTGGGTTTGACCGAGACAGAACAACTGTGTGAATGGATGAACCAATCACCAACAATTGATTTACGTATCAACCCACTTTGCACTTCCATCGAAGAAGTTGAGGCGGCTTTGCAATCTGTTGGTCTTTTGGTAAGACGGATTCCTGATTTACCCCAAGCTTTACGATTTATTGGTAATACTGGATCAATTCAAAAACTACCTGGTTTTAAAGAAGGTTGGTGGACTGTACAAGATGCTAGCGCCCAATTGGTAAGTCATTTGCTCGACCCCCAACCAGGTGAGGTGGTAATTGATGCCTGTGCTGCACCAGGGGGTAAAACAACCCACATTGCTGAATTAATGGCAGATAGCGGGAAAATTTGGGCTTGCGATCGCACTTCTTCTCGTCTTCGCAAACTTCAAGAAAATTCTCAACGCCTAAATTTACAATCTATTCAAATTTACACTGGCGACAGCCGCCATTCCAACCAATTTCAAAACACCGCAGACCGCGTATTACTTGATGCTCCATGTTCCGGGTTAGGAACCATGCACCGTCATGCTGATGCTCGTTGGCGACAGACACCAGAATCTGTCCTGGAACTTTCGGTGCTGCAAAAAGAATTGTTAACACATACATCAACTTTTGTCAAAGCTGGTGGTGTACTAGTTTATGCCACCTGTACATTGCATCCAGCAGAAAACGAAGAAGTGATTTCGGCATTTTTAGCTGATTCACCTCATTGGCAAATTGAGCCTCCAAAGGGCATTAAGTTGGCTGCTTCTGCATATAGCACCCCTCAAGGTTGGTTTAAAGTCTGGCCCCACCAACAGGACATGGATGGCTTTTTTATGGTTCGCTTAAGAAAAACCAATAATTCCGAGTGAATACTGTTTGGGATTGTACGATTTGATGGTGGCCTGAATCTACCAGAGGAGGCAGCAATGGTTACACCTTCCAATGTCAAAAACTTAGTTAAAATCCTGATTGGAGCAGCCTGGATTGATGGCAGAATCCAGCCAGAAGAACGGCAATATCTCCGCGAAATAGCTCAAGCAAAAGGTTTGGCTAACGATCCAGAAATTAAGCCTTGGCTATACGAATTAGTTCCTGTACAGCCAAAAGAATGTTATGACTGGGTGCGGGAGTATTTAGGCGATCGCCCCAGCCTTGAAGATTGTGAAAATCTGATTGAAGCCATCAGTGGCTTAATTTATAGCGATGGCGAAGTCGCCGTCGAAGAAGCTAGACTCTTGACAGAATTGCAAGATATAGCGAAGCCAAATGATTCAACTCAACCGATTCAGACAAAACTTCTCAAACAAATTCAAAAGCTGTACCGTCGTTGGGTTGACGTACAAACCTAATCATAGTCAAAAGTTCATAGTCTAATGACTAATGACTAATGACTAATGACTAAATTATGACTTCGGTTTCCCCACACCCGGAGTTTCTTCTTTATCAACTTTAGGCACAAAATCAGGACGCTCTTTGCTTTCCCAACCTGCGGGGCGTTTCGAGTTGTACCAAGCTATTGAACCAATGCTTACAGCAGCAATAAAACCAACGACATACACCAAGGTGAAAGCAAAGGGAAAATGACCACCACCTGTTGCAACTGAATCTGCTGCCTGCATCAATATATGCATGAGTATATTCTCCAATGTTAAGTGACACTACTTGACACACTATAGAATGAGCGTATCACTTAACATCCTCCCCTAGTTTAGTTTGAGCAACTTCATATTGCATAAAAAAGGCAGAGGGGCAGGGGAGATGAGGGAGCAGGGGAGGCAGGGGAGCAAGGGGCAAGGGGGAGAATTCGTAACTCCTAACTCTTCACGGGCTAAACCTTAGCTATCCGCTAACGGAACTGTTTTGCCCAATGCCCAATGCCCAATGCCCAATGCCCACTCTTCATTAATTAGAAGGTCTAAGTCTTTCGCGCCAGGATGGTTGTGGCGATGAAGAACCAGAACTATTATTGTCGGGAGAGGAAGATCGGCGAGTTCTGGGAGGCGGGGGAGAATCAGATTCTACTCTTCTAGAGCGCCGCCGGGGAGTAGATGATTCTGAAGAAGAGTTACTAGAATTTGATTCTTCGCTGCGATCGCGCCTTCTCCGTCTTGGGGTATAGTTTGACTGCTGTTCTTCTTGAGAATAGCTCCTTCTCCTACGTCTCCTTGATGAACCACTCTCCTCAGAATTTCTAGCACTTTCTCCTTCTGAGTCATCATTAGATGAAATAGAACGATTCAGCACTTGTTTGGGCTTAATGGACTGGGCTTTGATAGTACCTTTGCGACCTTCTAACTTTGGCCGTTTGGGAAACTTTTCGACAGGCATCCCCTCTGCCGCTTTCTCCATAAATTCGTGCCAGGTGTAAGCGGCGCTGCCACTGCTGCCATAAGTGGGGCGGTTATCATCATTACCTAGCCATACCCCTGTCACCATTTGGGGGATGTAGCCAATAAACCACAAATCGCGAGCTTCATCGGAAGTACCTGTCTTGCCAGCAACTGGTCTCTCACCTAATTGGGCAGCAGCACCAGTCCCCTCTTCTACGACGTTACGTAGCATCCAAGTCATGATGGCGGCACTGTCAGCGTCAAGGGCGCGTTTAGATTTGAAATTAGCTGACCAGATTACCTTACCTTGGCGGTTGAGGATGCGGGTAATACCATGAGGTTCTGTGTGCAATCCCTGAGTTGCAAAACTGCCATAAGCGCTGGTCAACTCCAGTAGATTTACTTCATTTGAGCCGAGAGCCAAGGAGTAGGTGGGCTTGAGTTCAGATTTTATCCCCATATCATGGGCAAGTTTAATCGTCGGCGTAAATCCGACATCAATCAACACCTTCACCGCAATAATATTAATAGAGCGGGTGAGAGCATCTCGGATATTCATTGAACCCCGAAACCTTTCACTATAGTTTTTCGGTTCGTAGCCGTCTACTACAAAAGGTGCATCCTCGTAGCTATCGTAGGGGCTTTTACCGCTAGCGATCGCAGTGGCATATACAAACCCTTTAAATGTCGATCCTGGCTGCCGTTGTGCCTGGGTAACTCGATTAAACTGGTTTTTACCAAAGTCTTTTCCCCCAACCATTGCCTTAATTTCACCGCTTCGGGGGTCAATGGCAACCATTGCTGCTTGTTTAAAGTTCTCCCAGCGCCCTTGATTTCGCAGCGTTTTGGCAACCGCCTCTTCTGCCACTTTCTGCCAAGTCGGATTCAGCGTGGTTTCCACGACTAATCCCTCACTTGCCAACACTTTAGCAGGAACATACTTCGGCAATTCTTTTTGGATGTAGCTGGTAAAGTAGGGTGATTCTACTTGTACTCGCTTGGGTAAACTGCTTTTAAGGGTTAGTGGCTCTTGGAGTGCTGCTTGCCTTTGCTCTGGTGTAATAACTCCATCCTCTTGCATCCGTTGCAATACCAGATTTCTTCGCCGGATTGCCGCTTCGGGATTCTTGTCTGGGGCATATAAGCTAGGAGCAGGGGCTAATCCGGCGATCGTTGCCATTTCTGCAAGGGTAAGCTGGTCTGGGGATTTACTAAAGTATACCCAGGCGGCATCTGCCACACCATAAGCTCCACCTCCCAAATAAACCAGATTCAGGTAACGCTCTAGAATCTGATCTTTGGTTAATTCATGCTCCATTTTTTGTGCTAGGCGGACTTCCTTGAGTTTGCGCCAGATTGTCTGTTCTTGTTTCAAAAAGAGAATCCGCGTTAACTGTTGCGTGATGGTGCTACCACCTTCTACCACACCTTGCGATCGCAAATTATTCAAACCCGCCCTGACAATCCCTTGCGCGTCAAATCCGTTGTGTTGCCTAAATCTTCTATCTTCTGAGGCGATGAAAGCTTTTTTTAAATTATCTGGTATTTGTTCTAGCTTTAGCTGTTCTCTGGTAGCTTCACCTTGTTGTTGTAATATAGTTCCATCAGAGGCTTTGATCGTCAACGTTTGCTCTCTTAGCACGGCGTTTAACTCGGCCTGATCTGGCAAAGTGCGGTCTATTAGACTGATGCCATAGATCAAGGCAACTATCCCACCACCTACACCCAAGCCTGCCCAAAACCATAAGCGACGATAGAGTGGTTTACCGCCAGTTGCCTGATTGGTCTTCATCCTAGATGGTAAAATTTTCATTTGCTCAGTAACTGCCTCGCCTGTGCCATATATGCTCGTGGTAAGCTCTCATTTGTTCCTCCTTGTCCAGAGTCACTCAAGTTAGTTGGTCTTCGCTTGAACCAGGAGGTAAGCTTCCCCACGTCAGTTCCTCGCTCAAAGTAGTAACTATAATAACCACCATCAATCAGCTTTGGGGTTAGCACACCACCATTGTGTTAGTATAATATCCTATAAATAATTAACTAAATTCACCATAAAATAATGTTTTTTAGATTTGGTTAATTTAGTTTTGTAAACTTCTGGTCATTTTTGATAGCTATTGGAATACGCAAACTGTTGGCATTTTTTGGAACAAGTAAAGCGAAGTATCCATACAGACAGCCCGAAAAAGGCTTAATTAATGGGATTGCGATGGCTGCGGCTGGTTACACAGCAATAAAGCCCAGACGAAGCGCCGTTGCCCTTGGTAGTAATATCGGCGATTCCCAAACAATTTTAGAAGCAGCTATCAAAAGTTTAGCCCAAACCCCAGGTATTCTCTTAGAAGCTAAATCCAGGTGGTACAAAACTAAAGCCGTAGGACCACCACAGCCAGATTATCTAAATGGCTGCGTGACATTGCAGGTAGAGATGCTACCCCAGCAGTTATTAGAAATTTTGTTAGGAATTGAACAACAATTTGGGCGTGTGCGTCAAGAACGGTGGGGGCCACGAACTCTAGATTTAGATGTGTTATTATTTGATGACTTTATTGTAGATACACCAAATCTACAGATTCCTCATCCACGAATGCGGGATCGTGCCTTTGTGTTAGTACCACTGGCAGAAATTGCCCCCGATTGGATAGAACCAGTATCCGGGTGTGTTATTAAAGAACTGCTGAAAGAGGTAGACTGTTCTGATGTACATTTATCGATGGGCAATTAAAATTACCATCTTTAAAACACAGAAAAGGCTGATATCACCTCTGTACTTAACAGATAATCAGATTTTACTATGCCATTAGGTAGAGAATTACCACAACTGCTAAAACAACGCCTGTTTTATAAAGGACGCAAGTTTGATTTTGAAGTCAATCGCTTGCGTTTGCCTAATAAAGCCGAGGGAGAATGGGAATGTATTCGTCACCCTGGTGGTGCTTTAGCAGTGCCTGTGACACCAGAGGGCAAACTTGTGCTGGTGCGCCAGTATCGTTTTGCGATTCAGGGACGGATATTAGAATTTCCGGCAGGAACTGTGGAAGCAAATGAAGAACCTTTAGAGACAATACAGCGCGAAATCGAAGAAGAAACAGGCTATAGTGCCCAAAAATGGGATAAATTAGGCGAATTTTTCCTAGCGCCTGGTTATTCTGATGAAATTATCTATGCTTTTCTGGCGCGAGATTTGGAAAAGCTAGAGACACCACCAGCACAAGATGGAGACGAGGATATCGAAACTGTGTTTTTGACTCCCGAAGAATTAGAGAAAGCTATTCTGGAAGGAGAGGCGGTAGATGCTAAATCAATTTCTAGCTTTTTTCTGGCGCGTCCGTTTTTAGTTTAATACCCTTATGCTGCTAGAGTTAGCGATCGCAGATGCCTACGGTGCAGGCTTTGAATATGCTGATGAGATGATCGTTAACAACGATTTGAGTCGATACGTCGAACATCCGCGTTTTCGACTCATTCCTGGCAGCTATACCGATGACACCCAGATGAGCATTGCCATTGCGGAAGTGATTGTTGCTCAAGCACCGTGGACACCAGAAGTTTTAGCCGATAGCTTTGTTAGAGCTTTTAAACGCGATGAGAGAGAAGGTTATTCTCGAAACTTCTACCATTTTCTGCTAGAAATTCAGAATGGAGAAGAATTTTTAACCAAAATTAACCCTGACAGTGACAAAAGCGGGGGTGCAATGCGTGCAGCACCCATTGGCATCTATCCCACACCAGAAAAAGTCATTGAGGCGGCAACAATTCAAGCGGCAATTACCCACAATACAATCGATGGAATCAATGCTGCTGTTGCCGCTGCTTTGATGTCACATTATTTTATCTACCGACTGGGAGCAAAACGCAAATTAGGAGAGTTTCTCCAAGGTTATGTATCTGGGGAATGGGCTAAACCTTGGGAAGGTAAAGTCAAGTCTAAAGGTTGGATGAGTGTCAGAGCCGCGATTACTGCCGTGATGCGAAATGACAGGATGAGCGAACTTTTACAAGATTGTATCGCTTTTACAGGGGATGTGGATACAGTAGCTGCGATCGCTTTAGCTGCTGGTTCTTGTAGCGAAGAAATTACACAAGACATTCCCGCTCATCTTGTCACAGGCTTAGAGAATGGAACTTACGGTAGAGATTACCTCATCGACTTGGATAAGCAGCTGATGAGTTTGACAAAAAATATCAGCTAAATGTAATACTCGGTTGCAAGCATCGCGCCTCCATCTATTTCTGGTAAAGATGCTGTCGCGTATAGCCTTCAAAAACTGTCATTGCTGTTTGCGTTGCTTCCTGTCAAATTTCTTCAATGATTATATTCTCCATCCTTGGGGAAGCACTTGGGCAAGTTTCCTAATTTTTAAGATTGTGAGGCAAACTTACCTTTTCAAATACTACGGTTTTTCGATATCATTACAGTGATTTAGGTAAAAATAAAGCTACATTAGCCTTCACTATCTCCAAATTTGGGTAGTAAAGTACACATTGGCTGCTTACCTATATACCTGTATGTTGAAAACATTAACCTATCATTGAGGAATTTACTACTTATTTTTCACACGTCTAGAGTGATATAAAAATTGACTTAGAGCCAAAGTTATAAGAGCATAACGGCAAGAAGCTTACAACTCCTAAATATGTGTCTCTGTGCCAGACGCATACATGTTTCACACAGATGATAAAAAATAAAACTTTTAACAGTGCAGGTAAACTGACTGCTCTTTTGTTCCTGATAACTCTCTTTCTTACGCCTTGTGTAATTGTAAATGCAGGAGAACGTGGTGTATTGATGAAATTTGGCGAAGTGCAAAACCAGATATTAGGAGAAGGACTTCACTTAATTATTCCTGTAGTCAATACTGTGAAAAAGTTGAGTATTCGAGTCCAAAAACAGGAAATTTCGACTGAAGCTTCTTCCAAGGATTTACAAAATGTTTTCGCCGATGTTGCTCTCAATTGGCATATTATTCCCCAGGAAGCAAATGTGATTTTTCAAGAAATTGGAGATGAACAAGCTGTAGTCATGCGGATTATTAACCCTGCCGTTGAAGAAGTATTAAAAGCAATAATAGCAAAGTATACTGCTGAAGAAATTATTACTAAGCGAGGAGAAGTCAAAGGTGCAGTAGATGATGCGTTGTCTACACGGCTGGGTAACTATCACGTTGCAGTGGATGATATTTCTCTAGTTCATGTCCATTTTTCTGAACGATTTGGTGAGGCGGTGGAGGCGAAGCAGATTGCGGAACAAGAAGCAAAACGAGCAGAGTTTATTGCACTCAGAGCAACAAAAGAAGCTGAAGCAAAAGTTAATTTAGCTAAAGGAGAGGCTGAAGCACATAGATTATTACGTGATGGTTTAACTCCAGAAATCCTACAAAGGCAAGCAATAGAAAAATGGAATGGTAAGCTGCCATTAATTGTAAGCAAGGAGGCTCCAAAGCTATTGAATTTAAGTGAATTTTTAAAATTTGATTAAAATTGATATTCTTTTTCAATGAGTTGCTCTCCACAGAGAGGCTTATATCCCCGACTTATTGAAGAAATCAGGGATATCTTTGTTCTGTAGGAATTTGATTAGCTAAATTAACCGTTGGCAAATAAAATGGGAGAATCGAGAATCTTCAACTGGATTAATAGTATAATCAAGATGGTATAAGCGGTTGAAGAAATTAGACCAGTGAATAATTCTTTTTTGAGGTTATGCTCTTGAGGTTCTTTTTGAAAAATGTCCTTAGAACCAAATTGCATCAAGAGAATTCCCACAATATTAGAGAGCCAATATCCTATAATTGAACAAGGTAGAAGTAATTTTGGGGAAAGTAAACTACATATATACCCAAAACCATAAGCTATCGGCAGATTGAATAGTAGGTCATTCCACCAACATAGTGGTGACAATAAATATCCTAGTACCAGAAAAAATCCACCTCTGAGTTTTTTGAAAATGTCTTTTTTGAACTCTTCTGGAGTCGATTGTTGCAAATCCTCTAGGGCTTTGTCTCCTGTTACATTTAACTCTTGACTGACGTTTTGGACGCTTTCCATAAAAACCCACTATTCCTATCGGCTTAGTGTATTATAGTATGTAAACTAAACCCAAGTCTAGTACAGGAGTGAGAACAATTTGGCTTTCTGAGGCTGAAAGTTTTACAGATAAATAGTTTCAGCAAAATAGTAAAAACTAAAATTTCCGTTTAACTCAGATGTAAATTAATTTTTATTGTTGCACATATAGCAGTCCGAAATCATGCGTGAGAATTTGAGATAATTGTAAAACTCTTGTCATCTTCCCGATACTTTGGGGGACGATGTTAGCCAGAGGGTGAATTTTCTTACAAATCATTTAGGATTGTTATAGTAAGGACACAAATTTAGACTAATAATAGCTACAATAAAAATATTGAGGCATCTTAATAGTAATATGACAGATATAACTCCAAATAGCACATTTTTAATAGCTGGAATTGTTTTTGTAACGATTGCTGTAATTGGGCAGTCTAAATTAGGTTTTATTGAAATTAATCCCGGTTGTTTTGGTAGACTTTTGGCTCTTTTTATCGGGATTTCAAGCCTATTATATGCTTTGGGGTTGCTCAATTTTTCAGGCGCAACTATTGACTTCTTGAGAACTTCTTTAACAGAACAAGTTAAACAGAGTATAAGTTCAATCAATGAGCTTTTGCAAGGATCGTAGTAGTCCTGGAAAATTATTTATGGGTGTATTTAAATACCTTTTAGTTAAAAGTTTGTCTGAAAAAGGTTTAGTTGTGATTTAAGCACTCATTAATGTACTCCAGCTCTAAAAAAGGGGGAAAGCGGAATCAAATTCCTCCTTTTTAATGGGTATTTAAGAGGATATAAAAGTCTTTTAGCAGATATAGCATCACTCCTCACTTATCAACTCTTTTTCTTCAGGGAGTAAGGTAGTTTCATCTTTGGGGAGTTCGCTATCTACGGATTTGACTTTAGTTATATACGGTTTGATAATTATACTGACACCAATTGTCCAACCTAATGTAACCATCCAACCTGCGAGAATGTCACTGGGAAAATGTACCCCCAGATAGAGACGACACCAGGCAATAGCTATTATGTATAAGCTGCCAAAGGTGAGAACCAACCAGCGCCAAGAGCTAGCCCAAGCTAAGGATAGCAAAATTGCTACCAAAGTTATACTTGTCATAGCATGACCACTGGGAAATGCAAAACTAGACTCAGGTGCAATGGACTGCCACAATTGTGGACGCACTCGATGCATTAATTCCTTAGCTGTGCGGTTAATAATGACACTTCCCAGTGAGACGGTGAGCAAATAAGCTAGCGATCGCCAGCGTTTTTGTAGTAGTAATATTAGTGCGATCGCACCCAAAATCGGTATCGCCATCCAAGGCAACCCAATGATAGCCAGCGTCACTGCTAAAACATCAAGCTGTGGGTTGGCTGTAGAATGAACTGCCAATAGAATAGGCACATCCCACGGAAAGCCTGCTTGATTCTCCCATATCTTCACTGTCAGAATTTCAAAGACCTGTAAAGGTAAATAAACTCCGATCAAGAGGAGTAAGAGCGATCGCCAACGAGCAATCAACAGATTTTTGAGAAAAGAAAGCGGTGACTGAATCTCCTTATTGGCTTTTTCCATAATCTAAGTTAAAAATACCGATTAACTACTTACTGATTACAAATTACTGGTGGAATTTTGAGAAGTTCCACAATTCTTACAGTACGACAAATGTTTATAAGTAAGATTATGACAGTTTTGGCATTCAATATATTGGTAATAGCCACAGTGCGGACAGTAAGTATCAATCTGTCGAATTTTCTTAGCGCAATTTACACAGCGTGATTTTTGGACTCTATTAGCTGCCTGAACTTTAGTATTAAAGACAACTTTTTGAAAAAACTGGATAATTCCAAAACCAATAATTGGAATCAGCAAAATATAAGCATAATTTATCAGGAAAAGTAATCCACCAAAAAGGGTGCTAATGATATTAAAGAAAAATTGAAATATTGCACCTATTTGCAGAAATTCAAATACTTTAACAATTAGTGGAATAAAAAATATAACTAGCAAATGCCAGCTAATTAGCGATACGAGTCCATATCCTCTTCTCTGAGCAAATTTGTTAACTGATAAGGCAATAATAATTAGAGGTAATAGAAAAAGTGACTGAAAACCAAGCTGGATACTTGGATACCAAAATGATGCCTGTTGATAACCTTTATCAACTTCCCGAAATTGATTGTCATCTTTAAGAAAGGCGATAAAACTAATGCTTTCTGGTTTGGCAAGCAATTCATTTTTAAGAGTAGAAATTTCTTGTTTAAGAAGAGAAATTTGGCGATTATTTTGTTCTAATGTCTGTTTAGCTTTTTCAGCACTAACTTGATTAATTGATTGTTGACGACCCTGACCTGCAATTTTTTCTAAGAGCGTTGAGTCATATTGGGCTTCAATAGTGCTATTGGCTTGTGCAAGGGAACTGATTTTCGCTTGTTTCTGATCAATAGTTCTGATGATTTGCTGCTTTTC
Organism: Nostoc sp. C110; assembly: GCF_043099725.1. Lineage (GTDB taxonomy): Bacteria > Cyanobacteriota > Cyanobacteriia > Cyanobacteriales > Nostocaceae > Nostoc > Nostoc muscorum_A. The sequence continues at coordinate 125,719 of NZ_CP171148.1, forward strand.
AGGATTGTTAAGTTTATCCTTGTAGCTGGCATATTGCAAACACGTTTGAGAAACCTTACCCAGATGTCCTGCTTCAACCTGTTGATAGTTTTTCTGAAAACTGAGTTGATTATTCTGGTAATCTGGCAATGAAAGTCTCACAATTTCATAGTCTTTATCTTTAGTGGTTTTTGCCCGGTAATTTTGCCACTCTGAATAACATGGATAAGCCTCGGTCGGGCTGATATGCCATCTGCTAATATCATCTAGTCCCGTAAAAACATTCATCAAGATAAAAATATCAATTAAAATAATCACAATCAAACTCACTTTATTCAGTGGTTCGTTGTTGATTGTTCTTGATTTACTAAAAAATTGACTCAAAATTCGGCGGATTCTGGCAAGCATATTACTTGTGAATAAATGGAAATTCAATTCGAGTCAATTCTATATGAGAAGTAGTAATTAACTGGACAAAAATACATCTATTCATCTGAAGATTTGTTAATTAATGATTTTCATTAAAACATCCAAAATATCACTGAGGCTGTTTAGATAAATATTTTACAAAATATGAGATAGGAAATACTTAATTTTAATAAGTATGGGATTGATTGCGGTGCTTCTGATCGTCGGCTTATCACTTGCCTTAATCAAACTGTGGTCATCTCAACCACGGAACAAGGTTTCTAAGCCATACTTCAGTGACCCGAAAAACAGAAAACTGCAAAAACGTTTACTTGTTTTACTTAACGGTGATGCGACAACAGCCGAACGACTACTCAAACAGCAGCGCCAGAGGCATCAAGGTCAATCGGATAAATGGTATTTGGAGAAAGTGATTTATGACTTAGAACGCGATCGCCGTTACTAAACCTCAAAACAGAAGAGCAATCTTTGAATCCGTTGTAGGGACGCACATCTGTACGCCCCTAGTGAAAACTATTTAGCAGCGAAGTAGGCTTCTAATGCCTCAGAACCACCAATTAATTTACCATCGATAAAGACTTGGGGAACTGTTGTCGCCCCTGTAACAGCTCGTAACGAGCGTGTGGTGACATCCTTACCCAAAGTAATTTCTTCGTAGTTAATACCATGTTCCTTGAGCATTGCTTTAGCACGGGCACAGAAGGGACAACCCACTTTCGCAAACAGAGAAACTACTTCGGGCTTCACTGCTTGGGGGTTGATGTATCTAAGCATTGTTTCAGCATCGGATACCTTAAAGGGATCTCCTGGTTCGTCTGGCTCAATAAACATTTGGTTAATGACACCATCTCTTACCAGCATAGAATAGCGCCACGATCGCTTACCAAAACCCAAGTCTGATTTATCTACCAGCATTCCCATGCCTTCAGTAAATTCACCATTTCCATCGGGAATTAGTGTAACATTTTCTGCTTCTTGATCCTTTGACCATTCGTTCATGACAAAGGCATCATTAACAGAAATACAGATAATGTCATCGACACCATTTTCTTTGAAAATCCCAGCCAACTCGTTGTAACCAGGAAGATGAGTGGATGAACAAGTTGGAGTATAAGCACCTGGTAAAGAGAAGACAACCACTGTTTTATTAGCAAACAATTCATCGGTTGTCACATCCACCCACTGGTTGTCCTTGCGAGTATGAAAAGTGACACTAGGAACTCTTTGTCCTCGGCGATTCGTTACCATGTTCTTGCTTCCTCAAGTAATCAATTCCAGTCATAACCTAGCATGGGAGGACTAGTATAACTGTAACTATCAATCAGCTAAGAGACTTCGTTGATGAATGGTGCGATCGCTGCTACAAATTCAGCAGTGGATTCATAAGGCAAAACATTACGCCCATTTATTTTTATACCTCTACCTTGAGGAAAACAGGCGAGGTAGTTAGCCAAGCGCTCGTCTGGCGTTTCTTTTCTATTATTTTGGCTAATACTCGATGCAGTTTCCCCAACAACCGCTAATGTTGGTTGCTGAATCGAGGCAATAAAATTAGTATAATCTTGTCGCCAAAACCCTGCTAAAAAAGAAAACACTGCATGGCGACTAGCAGGATTTTCTGCACCTACAACTAATGTATTCAACCACTCTGCATCTACAGCACTCTCAGAAGCAAATAGTTGGCGAGTTGAGAAAGAACGTAAAAACTTAGGAGTGCGTGCATAGCGATAAAAAGGAATCCCAAAAGGGGAATCTAACACATTCCAAATAAATTTTTGCTGCCATTCTGGTGGTTTATTTGTCATCAAAGCCCACGTTGGAGGCCCAGCAAGTACAAGTCTGGAAATTAAGTTTGATTCTTTTTGGAGTAATGCGAGTGCAACTGGTAACAATGCCCCTTGTACAACTACAATGACAGGTTGCCGTACTACTGTTTGTAAAAAGTACTGCAACTGTTCTGCCCAATCACTAGGCGTATAAGCCAGATGAGGCATATCACTTTGGCCACATCCTAGTAAATCAGGGTTGTAAATGGAATTACGCTGACCTGAATTATACCATTCATGACAAAATCGCTGCCAAAATTGCCGCGACAATCCGACACCAATAGGATGAATCAACAGTAAGGGAATACCCTCAGATGTTGTGTTAGTTGGTTGATGAATTTCGTAGGCGCAACGATAATTCTGCCAAGTGTAAAACTGGGTAGGAGATGCTGTCAAATTAGTTGTATTAGTCACAGCAGATGGTTGCATAATTCCTAGTTATAATACTTGCTAAAAAATCATCTGTGGATGAATTAACTGGTATCCAGCCTCTTTCAGCTTTTCATTCGATACCCAAGCATTATATGGGCGAGTACTCTTAATAGAAGTATCCCATATAACTTTGGGTAAATTATGTTTTTCAAATAGACTATCTAGCAAGTCTCGGCTGGTAAGATGTGCATCATCTACTAGATTATAAATCCCTTGCAAACGACGGTGACGGGCAAATTCTATCGCAGCAACAATATCATCCAGATGAATCCAATTGGTGATATCCTCGCCGCCGGGACGGTTTGTACCCGAATATCTACTAAATATTTTCAAAAGTTCTCTACCGGGGCCATATATTCCTCCTAAGCGGAAGATACAAACGCGGAGATTTTCGCTAGATGCCGATAATAATATATCCTCTGTTTTGCGGAGAATTTGGGCATTTAAATTAGCGGGTGCAAGTGGTGTTTCTTCATCTACCCATACACCGTTCCTGTCACCATATACTGCATAACTACCTGTATATATTAATTGTTTCACACTCTGAATCTGCTGCAAGCATGAAACTAAGTTTTGGGCAGTTTTTAGATAAGTTTCTTCATAAAAATCTGCACCTTTTGCACCAACACTCAAAAGTACAACATCTTGATTGTGCAAAACTGATTTTAGACTATCTAGGTCATTTCCGCAGGTAACGACAACTCTTTGGGATACTGATTGTAGTGTAGAGACACGCTCAGAGGAAGTTGTGGTTGCAGTAACAAAAAAATTCATTGTTTGCTGCCAATATTCAGCAACTTGATAACCAACATAACCACAACCAATAATTGCAACATTCATGACAAATTAAACACAAATAAATTAAACTACTAGTTGAGACACTATTCTCAAATTAAGGAACTGGGCGTAAATAAATTTAACCGTCCAGAGCTAACAGTCAATAGTACAAAAATTTTGACTTAGTGACTAATGACTATTTTGCTAGTTCTTTTTCAATTATGGCAATTATTTCTGGTGAATTGGGTTGCACACTACTATTAAATCTAGCTATCACTTCACCTTGTTTATTAACTAAAAATTTTTCAAAGTTCCAAGCAACAGTTCCTGTTGGCTCAACGGCTTTGGTAAGTCGCTCATAAAGTGGATGCTGTTTTGAGCCTTTTGCATGGACTTTATCGAATAGTTCAAATGTAACACCATATTTACTTGTGCAGAATTGCACAATTTCTTCATTGCTTCCTGGTTCCTGCGCTCCAAAATCGTTACAGGGAAACCCCAAAATCTTTAATCCTGCTTCACCATACTTCTGGTTCAACTTTTCTAACCCGTCGTATTGAGAAGTATAACCGCAGTAGGAAGCCACATTCACAATTAAGAGTACCTTCCCGGTATACTCGTTTAATTGCTTATCGTTGCCGTTGATCGTCTTAACGGCAATGTCCGAAATTGTGTTGTTCATCTTGAATCTGAATTTATAGGGAATATTGCCAAGTTTCCCATATTACAGGTACTCTAAACCCAGTTTGTTGAAGGAAATTAGATTTGTTAATCTTGTTTACCACTACAATTTTGTTTAACTCACGTGAAATAGGGAGTGGTGTACTTCCATTACTTGAAAAGGGCTATCTGTAGCGATCGCCTATAAGTTTATACTTGTAACCAGATTTACTTCTCCTGTAAATAGCTCGACTAATCTGCTATCTCAGAAATACGCGTTATTTTTAATACATTTTTTATTGCAGAGATCAATTGTCAATACAACCAGTAGTCGCTTTAAAGGAGCTAACAAGGAAGTAGTGGATAACTAACTTATTGTATAAAAAATTAATTAAGTTAAGTATTTTCCGACCTGAGAACGGAAAATACTTAACTATAAAGGATATAGTTGCTTTATTTGTTGCATCAGAAGCTATTTTGCACAACTTAATCAGAAAATGTATTTTTTGATACAGTTTTTTGGTTACAGTCAATAGACAATCATTCAGATTTATCTATTTAGGCATAAATTTACTAAAGGTAAAACAATAAGTAGTCTCATAATTTCTGTGGAAGAATGCTTATATATTTTTTAATCAGAGTTTTTTGTCCATCCCGAAGCCGATCGCATTGGGATCGATGCTTATAAACACGTCACATCAGTATGGACTGATGTTTATACGATCGAATAAAAAAAATCATACTAAGACTTCGGAAATAGGAGCTTTCGAGAGCGAATAGAGCCAAGAATAACGCTTTCAAAAGAAAAATAGTCATTGTACGGTAGCTAAAGTAAATTGTCATAGATTATTTACGACTATCTACCCTATTTTTATTGATATTATGTTGATAATTTTAGGGAATTTTTATAGCCATGCCAAATACTTTGTTTGGCAATATTTAAAGTTGAAGTAAAGGAAACTTGACTTTTTGAGAAAGGACATAATAATTTCTGAAGAAGACTTCCAAAAAAGATTTACAGATGTACCAATAGTTTTCTAAACTCCTACTAAGGTTATTTGATTTTCTGGTTGGGAAAAAAATGGTCTAAGGAGAAAATATAAAAAACCAGTGGCTTTTACTTCTTCCGTTAGTTTTTTCCTGTTTTTAAGGATGGTTTAGAGGATAATGCTCAAGTTTATGTACAAACAAAAATCGAAAACAAAAAATAGGCGTTTGTCTGCAAGAAATTACGCTGTAAATTCACAGTCCAACTCAAAAGTCAAGCTATTTAATCAAGCCATTAAGCGGCTCTCTCCCAGTTGGCAAGCCTGTTTACCTATAGCTTGTCTGATTGTGTTGGGTTGGGGTTATGCCGCAGTTGCCCAAGCTCCAGCCGCAGGGCCAACAACAGCAGAACTTAAAGTTGCTCTTGATACCCTGTGGGTTGCGATCGCAGCCTTTTTAGTGTTCTTCATGAATGCTGGTTTTTGTATGTTAGAAACTGGCTTCTGTCGTCAGAAAAACGCTGTCAACGTTCTTTCCAAAAACTTGATTGTATTTGCTTTGTCCAGCGTTGCATTTTGGGTGCTCGGTTTTGGCTTAATGTTTGGTGATGGCAATGACTTCATTGGATTGAATGGGTTTTTCTTAGGAGGAGCAGATAACAGTCCCGCCACAGGAGAAGCCTATAAAGGCGTTTTTGGTGCCATTAGTTGGACAGGTGTACCCCTAAGTGCCAAGTTTTTATTCCAGCTAGTGTTTGCTGGGACAGCAGCAACAATCGTTTCTGGTGCAGTAGCCGAACGGATTAAGTTTGTTGACTTCCTAATTTTTAGCCTCTTACTTGTAGGTATTCTCTACCCCATTACCGGACACTGGATTTGGGGAACTGGTTGGCTAGCAGACAGAGGCTTTTGGGATTTTGCCGGTTCTACGGTGGTTCACTCCGTAGGTGGTTGGGCAGCTTTGATGGGAGCAGCATTTCTTGGGCCCCGCCTTGGTAGATATCAAGATAGGCAAGTTGTGGCTATGCCTGGTCACAACATGAGTATTGCCACTTTGGGCTGTCTGATCCTGTGGTTGGGTTGGTTTGGTTTCAACCCAGGTTCTGTGATGGCTGCCGATCCTAGTGCAATCAGTCACATTGCTGTCACCACTAACATGGCTGGTGCTGCTGGTGGAATTGCTGCTACCATTACAGCTTGGTTCTACTTAGGTAAACCAGACCTGTCAATGATTATCAATGGTATTTTGGCTGGCTTGGTTGGTGTTACAGCATCTTGTGCTTACATAAGTATTCCTGCTTCTTTACTCATTGGCTTGATTGCTGGGATACTGGTAGTTTTCTCTGTAACATTCTTTGATAAACTTGGCATTGATGACCCAGTGGGAGCTACCTCAGTTCACCTAGTTTGTGGTACCTGGGGAACTCTCGCAGTAGGTCTATGGTCTGTTGGTCCTGGTGTTTATTCCTGGTATGGCGATACACTTGGCCCAGCAAAAGGTTTATTTGCAGGTGGTGGCTTTGGACAGTTAGGTATTCAGTTGCTGGGCGTTGTCTCAGTAGGTGGTTTCACTGTTTTACTCAGTAGTATTTTTTGGTTGGCACTGAAAGCTACTTTAGGTATCAGAGTATCCAAAGAAGAGGAATTAGAAGGTTTGGATATCGGTGAACACGGTATGGAAGCCTATAGTGGATTTCTCAAAGAAGGTGATGCAACTGGATTTTCTGGAGAAGAAAGTTCAGTTGGGAGACTTTAGGAGAAATATTTATTTCTTTGGTTTAACCTCTGGAATATTCCTAATACGAGCTACCAACACAGCATTAGTCTAGGAATCGGCTTTGATTTTTGTATCCCTCACGGGAGCGTAGACATACTAGTTAATAGGCAACATGAAAAAAGGCTTTTCGAGTTGCACGGGGTTTTTTCAAAAATCAAATATGAGTCTTATAGATTAAACTGATTCCGTCAAATTCTGTATCCAAGCGGGGAAAAGTAAGGGGTTTTATACCTTGTGCTTTTCCCGCTTTCTACCTTATTAAAAAAGGCAGAGGGCAGTCCCGATGAAACAAGTTTCAAAAGCCTTGCATGAAAATGCGATGTGAGACTGATCTATATAGATACTCATCGAAGGAACATTTCCAAGTCAGAAGGGAATGCTGACTCCAGCGTTGAAGCCAGTGACCAAAGGGAACACGGGTCTGAATCCCCGCCCAATTGTTCGTTGTGCCTCCTGCCTTCTTCAATAATTTAGCGATACTATTTCACGAAATGCCTGATTGAAAACTTATTTTATTCTGTGAAGATTTTATGGTTAGAGAATTGAGAGTTGGTATGCTGCTATTGGCAATTGTGGGAAATATGGCATGGTCTTTGAGTGCCAAGGCAAATTTTAACGGTAAACTTACCCTAGAAATTGATGGCTTAAAGAATAAAAAAGGACAAGTCTGTACCAGTATATTTGCTAGTAGTGAAGGATTTCCTAGCGATCGCGATCGCGGCTTACAAAAGCAGTGTACCAAGATTACTGACACTCCCTTATCCATTACCTTTGAGAACTTGAAAGCAGGTAATTATGCCGTTGCTGTCTTTCACGATCAAAATAATGACCGCATTCTCAACAGTAATGTTTTTGGTATACCAAAAGAAGGCTTTGGATTTTCCAGAAATCCAGAAATTCGCACAGGTGCGCCCAAATTTGGCGAAGCAGCATTTTTAGTGGCAGGTCCAAACACTAATATCCAAATTCAGTTGAAATATTTTTAGGCTTATTCTCGTGCATCGTTGTGTGAATCTTCTGGTAAACCTTGTTGTTCCGGTAAGCCACGCATTCGATTCATCTGAGTTAAAGCATATCGTGCTGTTGCTTGTACTTCGGCATCTGGGTCTTCTAATGCATGGCGCAACATCTGACTCATTTGACCCATTATGTCATAAATGCGCGTCAAGTCTCGGATCGCATTTTGCCGTACTTGGGGACTTTCATCTTGCATTGAAATTGCTAAACCCCGGTTCATCGGTTTGAGTGTGCGGATACCAATTTCTGCCAAAGCTGCCAAAATTAAGCTGCTTTCTTGAGAATCAGCATCAATCATTAGGTCAACCATTGGCTGAATTGCCCGCGAATCTCCCTGCTGACCCAAATCCCAAATAGCCTTGCGTCGCTTCGTTGGGTCAGAACTGCGTAAGTCTTGAATTAATTCGTCAACGATATTGAGTTTAGCAAGCCGGGAAGTTTTTTCTGGTACTAGTAATTGTGTGGGTAGCGGCGGCGTAGCTTTTTCTGGACTAGTTACAGTCTCTGGTGGGGGTGGTATCATCGTTTTTTTGTTAGCTTCACTCAATCTTTTAGTATCTAATATTTCGGACTTTTGCACTTGTTTAATCTGACGAAACCACCTCATCAGGTAAATAAGTGCGCCAATACTTCCTAGAACTCCAATGGCAAATATAAACCACCAGATGAAACCTTTCTCCGGTGGCTGGGGTTTTGCAATCGGTTTGGGAGTTGGATTAGGAAAAGTGACTATTGGAGATGGAGAGGTGACAATCTGATTTTTGGCAACTAAAGCTGCTAGCAGCCTCCTCCTAGTTGTTAGACCAGCAAGTCCATCTACTTTTAAACCCTTTGCTTTCTGGAATTTAGCTACAGCGATTTCTGTACTAGCGTTGTACTGTCCATCTACCACGCCATTGTAGTATCCCAACTGTTTTAATTGGGTTTGTAATCTCTGCACATCTGATTTTTGACTACCATATCTCAATACAGCCGGACTAGCGGTAACTGTCGAACTAGCTTGTGCCAGTTCTAAAATTTCAGGCGCTAGGTTAGGAGTGGCTGTACTTGCACGATTTGGGTAAAAACCCACGCAAGAAAAACAGGTAAATATCAGAATAGAGGAACGGCATAGCCTCATATTGAAAGTTTCAGCCTGAACGTGCTTTTGAAGTCTTCGATACCACAATACCTTCTAGATGACAAAATGTTAACTGTCATTGGGCATTGGGTGTTGTCTCTAATCACCCTCACCTATACTTAACAAGTTAGGGTTAAATTTCTGGTTCAGATTTTCTAACTGCTAGGCTTACAGGGTTCAATTTTTTAACAGATGAATCTAAAACTGGTTGCTGTATATTAGCTATTTCGCCGACAGTAAGTGTGTCGTTTTGCGCTCCTAAAGCATCACGTTGGTTAATGAGATAGATGCTAATTAAAGTGAGGAAAACACCTACCCACTGCACCGGACTGAGGACTTCTGAGAGAAAGAGATTGCCGAATAGTAGGGCAAAGACGGGCGTAAGGAAGGTAAGAGAACTAAGACTAGTGAGACTGCCACTAGAGGCAAAGTAGAAGAATAACCCGTAGGCGATCGCACTGCCAAAGACAGTAGCATAACTCAAAGCCACTAAATCAGATCCTCCCAGATTCTCCCACTGCTGAGATTCGACAACTGACGAAATTCCCCATAATGGCAATCCACCTAAAATCATGTGCCATCCCGTAGCGGTTACTGGGTCAGCATACCGACATACAAACCGAATCAACACTGTTCCCACAGCCATTGATAAGGCTGCCAATAGCATCAACCACTCACCGCTAGCAAACAAGTCTTGCCAGTTGCCAATTGTGATATTTGCGCCTGAGTCGAGAATATGTAAAATCCACTCATCAGGTAAGCCAATTAAACTAATTCCTGTGACTCCCAAACCTAACCCCAGCCATCCCCAAAAACCAATGTGTTCTTGGAATAGCCACAACGACAGCAATGCTACTGCCAAGGGTTGCGAGTCAATCATCACAGACCCTAACCCCGCACTGGTTCTGACTAATCCCTCAGCCAAAAAGCCTTGAAATAAAGTCCCATCTATGAGGGCAAATAAGGCAATCCACAGCCATGCAGCCCAACCCTTGGGCTGGGGTTTACCCATGAATGCTGCTGCAATCAAAATTAACATCCCTGCTGGTATCAGGCGCACTCCCGCCATGAATAGCGGTGTGGTGTGGGGTATCACTCCTTTCATGGCTACCATTGCCGTCCCCCATAGGAAAAAGGGCGCAATTAACAAGAGAGGGGCGAAGGGAAGTCGAGATGCACTGAGTTTCAGTTGCATGGGTTTGCTGATGCCTTTGTTTAACAAGCACAAAAATTGCTTTACCCAATTTTACCGAATTATGTAGTTTTGCGATCGCTTCTGGCGGGTGCTTGACAACATCGTGTAGTGTCTCAATGAGCAGGGAAGAATACTCAGGTGTAGCTCAAGTTACAGGAGGTTGAATATGTTTTTCAGTAGACGGATAGTTTGAAAAAGCTTTATTAGTTAACAAACGCAAATGCTTAAAATTAGGCACTTTTACCAAAAGTTCAGCATTTTTACTTCTTTTTTTATATCTGTATCTAGCCAGTTCCTCAAACTTTGACCACATGAGCAAAGGACTTGCTTCTCTGCGCGTGAAGCGGTTCAATGCAGAAAAACAAGCAGTCTCAACTGCTTTCTTGAGATTTTATATTATAGAAGGATACCTAAGTTTTCCCGGCTTAGGTATCCGATAGCAACATAACCTATTAAATAGATTGTTAACTATATTCTAATTACTAATTTTAATTTTTAAATGCTTCTTAGGACACTTTATAAATTGCTCCTTAAGTAGGATGCCAAAATTAGAAATAAGGTTTATTTTACTTCTGAAATCATCTTTATCAAAACAGAATTCAGGAGTTAGGAGTCAGTGTTCATTCAGGATTTTAACCGAAAAAGCGGATAGCGTTGAGTAAAACCTGCAAAGAAGCAAACTACGAGGAGCATCCTGTCGAGAGTATATTTATTCTGACTGCTGAATTCTTCTTTAACTGCAAAATCTTGTTTTGTAACAGGTGCGTTACACTGCGTTAACGCACCCTACTTTCTCAAAGAATTGAGCAACCTTAAATTTTTCTAAAAGGTTTTTCTAAACTTGCTACTAATTTAACTCCAAATTCTTCCTCAAACACTCCTTTTTTATAATCTAAACTCCAAAGCTCTAAAGCACAGTCATCATCAGCTTGAGATGAAAAAATCAGCAGGTTTACCTGTCGAAGTTGTTGATAATACTCACATTGCACTTGAGATATCGCCCCAATTTGTCGTCTATCTAGTGCCACCGCCAATCTTAGAATTGCACTCAATTGACTAACCATTTGGCACTGCTCTTTAGTCAGCAGACTCTGGTAAATTTCATGTTTTTTCTTGGGCGGCGATTTGCGATGATAACGTGCTAAGTTGGCTATGATTTCAATCTCGGTTTCTGTATAACCAAGTAATTCACCATTGCGAATTAGATAGTAAGAGTGCTTGTGGTGAGACGAATGACTGATATAATGACCGCAATTGTGTAATATTGCAGCGGCCCATAGCAGTTGTCGCTCGTCAGATCCCCAGTGATGTAACGTACCTTGAGTTTGATCAAATAAACTCTCGGCAAATTTGGCGACGCGATCGCTATACTCTAAGTTAACGTGGTATTTATTAGCGATTTTTAAAACATTCCGTTCTCGAACTGAACTTTGGTAACGCAGCTTATCTTCAATTAAGCCGTGGCCTAACATCCAGTCTACGATTACGCCTTCCCGCAGAGAACGCTCACAAATTGCGATCGATTCACTGCCTAAAAGGGTCATCGCTTCCTGTAGTATTACTGCACCAGCCAGTATAACTTCAGACCGCTTATCTGGCATTCCCGGAATCGCAGACTTTTCGGAATTACTCAGTTTCCGCAAGCGATTTACCAACTCTCGCAAGTCTTTAAGACTAAACTGATAGCCATTGAGAGTGGAAGGAATAACACCTGACTTTTCTCGTGCATGAATCATCGCCAGGGTTTCAATCGTGCCAGATGTACCCACCAAACGGGGGGATTCTCCAAACTGGAAATTTGCTAATACCTCATCCACGGAACGTTCTAACATACCGCGTGTATAGGATTGCAAATACATAAACTCCGTGTTGCTGATGGGATCGGTAGTGATTAACTCGCTAGTGAGTCGCACTGCACCAACTTTGGTACTGGTGAGAGTGCGCGGTTCGTGACTATCGCCCAAAATTAATTCTGTGGAACCACCGCCAATATCAATAATGGTATGGGGTTGGTTGTGAAATTCCATTCCCGAAAGCACGCCAAGGTAGATTCGTCGCGCTTCTTCTTGACCAGAAATCAAGTCAACGCTTAAACCCAATTCCTTTTCTACTCTTTGCAAAAAATCTTTACCATTTGGGGCTTCGCGCACGGCACTAGTCGCCACAGCAATGATTGTTTCAGCATTGATGGTTTTGGCAACTTCTTGGAAGCGTCCTAAAGCAGCGATCGCCTTTTTAATGATCTCTGGTTTGAGTTCTCCAGTGGTAAGATTGCGATCGCCAAGTCTCACAGTTTCTTTTTCTCTGGCGATAATGCTAAAGGCTGGTAGCGTCGGGTCAATTTTAACTACTACCATGTGTAGAGAATTTGTTCCCAGGTCAATGGCAGCAATAATCCGATGTTGGTTAGGTGGTTGAGTTGCAGAACTCTCCCAGCTAGCCGAAACTAAATTCTGCATCTAGTTTTCTCTCTTTATAAGAAATGATGGCAAACGGTGGTATGTCGGGGTAGCTGGCACTGATATTTATTGCAACGCACTTACTCAAACTGAATGCTGAGTAAATAAAAAAATACTCAGCACTCGCAACTCAGTTTCGTCAAGGGCAACTGAGCTAAGTATATTCACCCTAATGCGTCTAACGCTAGCGACTATTAAAAGATATTTAAAGTTGCCATTTTGGGTGATGTTTTTACAAATAACAAATAACGTTATTCTATAGATGTAAAGATGTGTGAACTCATCTATCTAAAGTTATTTGTTGATTTCTATGTTAACGATGCCAGAACGCCCCCAGTTACCAGTTTGGCTTGTAATTATCCGGCTTTTACGCTGGCATAAACCAGAAGGACGGTTAATTTTAATGATTCCTGCTCTTTGGGCAGTGTTTTTAGCAGCTTCTGGAAAACCACCTTTACCTCTGGTTGGTGTAATTATATTGGGTACTCTGGCCACAAGTGCGGCGGGATGTGTTGTCAATGATTTATGGGATCGGGATATCGATCCAGAAGTGGAGAGAACACGCGATCGCCCCCTCGCTTCTCGTGCTTTGTCTGTGAAAGTTGGGATTGTAGTTGCGATCATATCGCTAGCATGTGCAGCTATTCTGGCCCTTTACCTTAACCCCCTAAGTTTCTGGTTATGTGTGGCAGCAGTGCCCGTAATTGTCCTTTATCCAGGCGCAAAGCGAGTGTTTCCTGTACCGCAACTGGTACTTTCCATTGCCTGGGGTTTTGGGGTGTTGATTAGTTGGAGTGCAGTTACACAAACCATCACTCTACCAACTTGGTTACTTTGGGGCGCGACTGTACTGTGGACATTAGGATTTGATACAGTTTATGCCATGAGCGACAAGGAAGACGATCGCCGCATTGGTGTTAATTCAAGCGCCCTATTCTTTGGGAATTATGCCCCTGTAGCGATCGGAATTTTCTTTGCTGGCACAATCTTGTTATTGGCTTGGTTAGGTTTGCTCATAAATCTGCACTTACCCTTTTGGATTAGCCTTGCAGTTGCTACTATGGGATGGGTTTGGCAATCTCTGCGATTAAGACAGCGAGATTTACCTAATTCTATTTATGGTAAGATGTTCCGGCAAAACGTGTGGATTGGTTTTATTTTACTTGTTGGGATGATCGCTGGATCTTTTTAATCAGTAAAAAGGGAATTTTCATAACTTTGATTATGGGATTTTTCCTTGAAGCGTACTTTGAAGCCGAAGCAACTGCGCGTCTATAAAGTTAGACAAAAATATTTATGAGTTTTTCTATGAGTAAATTCTTTGATTTGTTTAGCCCATTAATTCAGTATATGCGTACTTGGGCAGCTATAAGTCTGCTCTGTTTAGTTGTCACCTGGTCATTTCCTGCACAAGCTGCTAGCCGGATTGATCCGCAATTAGAACAGCAAGTCTTACAAATTATCCGCGAACATCCACAGGCAATTATTGAATCTGTTCAAGCTTATCAGCAGCAGCAACAACAAAAACTCAAGCAAGCACAGCAAACATTTTTACAAGATTTAAAGACGAATCCTCAAACAGTAATTGGTGAGTCTCCCACCACAGGTTCAACTAAATCAAAAACTGTGCTGATAGAATTTTCCGATTTTCAATGTCCCTACTGTGCCGAGGCGCATAAAACATTGAAACAGTTGTTAGTAAAGTATCCAGATAAAGTAAAATTGGTTTACAAGAATTTACCCCTAATTTCAATTCATGCTGAAGCATTACCATCTGCGACAGCAGCTTGGGCAGCATATCAACAGGGCAAATTTTGGGAATATCATGATGCGCTATTTACTAATCAAAAGCAATTAGGTGAGACCTTATATTTAGATATTGCTAAAAAGCTGAATCTAGATTTAGGTAAATTTAAACGCGATCTTACTCTTGCGACTCCCGCAATTACAAAAGATATCCAATTAGCAGAGAAATTGGGTGTTTCTGGCACACCTTTCTTTATCATTAATAGTCCAAGTTTTTCAGGAGTTCCACAGCTAGCGGATATCGAAAATATATTGACTGGTGCTAAGTAAATGAGTGTGTTTGAAAATAACCTGTCACTGTTTAAGTAACTAGTGGCGTGTCAAGGCTAAAATAGTTTATTAAACGTAGGTTGGGTGAAGCGGAGCGCAACCCAACATATATCAGAATGTTGGGTTACGCAAAGCCTCCACCCAACCTACAATTTTTTGCAACTAAGTAAATGAGTTTGTTTGAAAATAACCTGTCACTGTTTAAGTAACTAAGTTACGACTTACGCAAAACTACACACAGTAGGGGCAATTCATGAATTGCCCCTACCTGAGAATCAGGGTTTTGACTATTGTGTCCTAATAAGTGTAAATAAATTCAAGTTTGTAGTAATGGCTGTAGTCCTGATAAACCTTTCTATGAATGATTCATTGCTTACTACAAACTAGGATTTTATTATATTTTTAATTATGATGCTGATAAATATCAATAAGCTTGATCAAGATATAAGACTCGTATTTGATTTTTGAAAAAACCCCGTACAACTCAAAAAGCCTTCTTTCCTATTGCCTATTGCCTCTTGCCTATTGCCTAACCACGTAACTATGGCTACGCCACGCCGTGCGAACAAAAATCAAAGCAGATTAATATATACTGTGTAAGGATTGTATCTCCATAGTATTTGTTTAGATAGATACTTTTTTATTTAACAATAAAGTGCATCTTTAGTTAGAGGTTTCATACAACAGTTTAGTGATGTACTTGAGGCAAGTGTAAGGAGTAGCTGATGAGGAGTGATGAGAAGAAATTTTCTTCACTCCTCATGTTCTTAAATATATGGTAACTTAAAGCTTCCTTTAAGATTAGGTAAGTCAGAAAACTTGCTGCGCCTAGACTCACCTTAAAAAGGCTTCCTCTAGTTCCCTTCTTTTTAAGGAAGGTTAGGGAGAATAAAGTCTTAACGCAAGGATATTACTTTATGAATAGTCTTTCAGATTTCCTTTTTGATGCTCTAAATATTTATTCTTTAATTCCTCTGGAATAGGAATAGGACGACTATTTTGTAAACTGACAAAAGCACCCTTTTGACTAGCTACTGCTGCTAACTCATTATTAGATAAAATTTCAGCTTGTACAGTCCACTTCAATCGTCCTAAATTACTTAGCCATAAACGTCCAATTACTTGGTCAATAATTTTTATTGGGCGTTTATATTCAATTTCAGTTCCAGCTAGAACAGGTGCATATCCTTGATCAATTTGTTGATTGAGGTGCCAATGTTCATCTAAAAACTTTAAACGTAAATCCTCTAACCATCTGATATATACAATATTGCTTACGATTCCCATAAAGTCAATGTCGTATGTTCTTACAGGAATTTCTAATACTACTTCTAATGGTCTGGGCAAACTGTTATTTACTAGCATTATTTCTCTTGATATTTTAAAACCGATCGGTCTGTAAAATTAGAAAAAATTTTACTTTTTTCAATTAGTTGGTAATTATTGCCTAATAACCCATTACTCACAATAATTTCAAACTTCTACTTTGTAGTTTAAGGTTAACTCGTCGCCAGGTAAACCTCTAATACCCCAGTTCGATTTGGGCGTTTCAAAAATGGTGATTTCAATATCGTATATAGGAATATTGAATTTTTCATTGATATTTTTAATTAGCAGGCGAATCAACTCTTTTTTTGTTTCCACTGAGCGCCCCTCAAACATACTAATTTCGATAACCAGATAATTGTTTGTTCTATCAGATGGATAGTAAAAATCTGATTTATCCAGTGGGAAAAAACGGTGAAATCTTTTTTCAGGGGCAATCTGTAAAACCTCTATGAGGGAGGTATGGATTACATTTGATAGCTCCGTTTTAATAGGGTTTAATTTGTCTGCTAAAGAATATACTTTGATTTGTACCATACATTTAAAGGTGAGTTTCCAAGTATTGATTCAGGTGATTAATTACCCTGTGCATGTGAATTGAATCTCCATAAAGCTTACTCATCATTATGGCCCCTTCTAGCGTTGCAATTATGACGGTGGCAATTTCATCAGCAGTTACTTCAGAGCGAATTTCACCCTTGGCAATTCCCGTTTCAATAATTCGACGAATTAGATGCAGCCAAGAGTTCATCGCCTGTTGAGCGCGTTCCCGCAACGCCGGATGAGCATCATCGCTTTCCACAGCAGTATTCAGCAGTGGGCACCCTCCTTTGATAGGTGGATTTTCTGCGAAGCTACTAAATATCCCAATGATTGCTTGCAGGCGTTCTACTGCATGGCGTTTGTTTCGCAATGCAAATCTAGTATGCTGTTTAATGCGAGCGATCGCAAAATCAAAAGCCTGTAATGCGAGATCATCTTTGCTTTGAAAGTGATTGTAAATTCCTCCTTTTTGCAATCCAGTCACACGCATGATGTCTGACATTGATGAGCCTGCATACCCTTGTTGGTTAAACAGTTCGGCTGCTTGGTGGAGAATTCTACTTTTTGTTTCTTCGCCTTTGGACATTACAGCGATTTATTAGACTAGGGAGTCGTGTAGTTTATCGAATTAAAAATTAAAGACCATTTGGTCTGTTTATTTTTATCATTATACATGCTTGTGAGTCAAGTGTTTTGTGTAGTCCAGATAACGCAGACTTCACCCGGTTATAAACGCCGTTAGTTTTAATGCTACCTCCACTCTAGGTAATGAGATGTTTTTTTGAGCATCAACACGCGATACTTATTCTTAAAACCCCACTTCCATTCCTCTCCCCGAAAGGTCGATAGGCTTTGATTATTGCTCCCCAACGCTAGTAGGGAAGGGGTTGGGGGTTAGGTGTGAGAGAAAGTTGCACACAGCGTTATCAACAGAAGTTTCAGCAGTAATATTGGCGATTTGAGCTTTGCCAAACAGGATTTTAACGGGGTTGTAAAAAACAAAATTTCCATGAGTCATTAGACTTGCGGTGTATTATCCAGAAAATATAGCGATATACAAAACGAATACGCTGGACGTTTGATCGTGTTTACAAGTAAAATACGGTAAGTACATAGCTTTACCGGCTTTTACATGTAAAACCGCAGAAAAACCAGTAAAAAGTTGATTTAGTAAAACAACTGACCCATAAGCAGTTATAAAAGTCTGTTTCAGCTAAATGTCAGTTGTCATACTTCCAAAAACTTTCAGACAGGTTTTAAGTTGTCCAGTAATCTTCTGCCCTAATTTTTAGCTAGATAAACCTTTCTTTGTGTCACTCATCCTTTGAGAAACACAATAATTTGCCATGACTAGCTCTATCACTGGGCTGTAGTTCGGCTGAGTTATTGCTCTCTAGTAGTGAAGTTCTAGCTGACTTTCTCAAACCCCCAAAGAGTATGCACTATTTATCATTACCATTCTTAAGCTTCTTCGTTGGCATCATAGTTGGTTTGACGGGAATTGGCGGAGCCTCTCTCATTACCCCAATGTTGATTTTTGTTTTTCAGGTTCCGCCTTCCATCGCTGTGAGTTCTGATGTTGTAGCTGCCACATTGATGAAGATTGTTGGTAGCGTCAAGCATTGGGAACAGAAAACCCTGGATATAGAAGTTGTCAAATGGCTGGCATTCGGGAGTGTTCCAGGCTCACTGTTTGGAGTGGGAATTTTGCACGTTCTTAAACGTACAGGTGATTATAATCTGGATAACATCTTGCTCCGTTTGCTTGGTGTGATGATTTTGCTAGTCACAGCCTTAGCACTAGTGCAATTGTTGTTATTGACATTTTTACCCAAATTCAACTTACCCGAACTACCAAAGTTAGACTTAGAAACTAACTTTGGCCGCTTTATAACAATCACTTTGGGGGCCATTTTAGGCTGTTTAGTTGGTCTAACTAGCGTCTCATCAGGTTCAATGTTTGCCCTAGTGCTGATTGGGTTTTTCCGTTTAGATGCACGGAAGTTAGTGGGTACTGATATCTCACACGCAGCAATTTTACTACTGTTTACAGCCCTTGGTCATCTCAGCCTGGGAACAGTTGATTGGAATTTGGTAATACCTATCTGGCTAGGCTCTGTACCAGGAGTTCTGCTAGGTGCTAAAATCTGCCAAGTAGCTCCCCAGCGCCCACTACGGTTTATTATTTACGCCATTTTGATGATGGTGAGTTGGAAATTAGTTCATCAAGTGTAAGCAAATTGAGATTTTAGATCCCAAATCCAGCATTCAACATCCAACATTGATTAACTTCTCACCCAAGGTAGTAGAGTGAATGTACCTCGCTCATACATAATGAACAGACCCAAGCCGATTAACACAAAAGGTACAGCAGCTTTACCGTAGCGACTTAAAATATAAGCAATGGTAGGTTGACGACTTAAAAAATAAGCGATCGCACACCAAACCCCTACCATGATAAAAAATATACTTAGAATTACTCCCAAGCTGGCAAGATTCTGACCAGCGAACAAAGGGATATATATACTAATATTGTCACCACCATTAGCGATCGTTACTGCTGCCACTTTATAGGTTTGGGGGTGCAAAACACTTAAAATAAAAGACAATACCGGATTAGTAGGCGTAGGTTGATTAAAATCACTACTGACTGTTTGAACTGTTATAGTTTCTTCTTTTCTATATATTAATTGTTGAATACCAATAGCAATTGGTAGCAATCCTAGCAATCCTATCCATTCTCGCTGTATGACCAATCCCCCAAAAAATCCTGGTAAACTAGCGATGATAATGGCTGAAAAACCCAGATATTGACCAAGTAAGATATGCCGCCGCCGAAAATTAACATCTATCTGTGAAAAAAATATTAACAAGATAATTATGTCATCTATGTTAGTGGCGATGAAGGCAATAATTCCTTCACTGAAGACTGTCCCTAACTTACTCATGCTGGATTTTTAGAACCTACGATTTCTCACCATACCAAATTAACCTTTCAAGTAATTGAACTACACTACTCTTTAATACCCATTCCCTATCTGATCAGTCTCAAGACCTGAAAACTGCTGTAAAATATGAACGAATTAGTTACTGCAATTACTACAGGGTCAATTGCGTTCATTGCCACTAATATTGATGATATTGTCATTTTATTATTGTTTTTTTCTCAAATAAATACTAGCCTTCGTCCTCGGCATATCGTTGCTGGTCAGTTTTTAGGTTTTACAGTTCTGCTAATCCTTAGTCTTCCTGGTTTATTTGGTGGTTTAGTATTATCTAAAAACTGGATTGGATTACTTGGTTTATTGCCAATGTCCATAGGTATCAGTAGTTTGGTGAATCGGGAAGAAGATTCATCAAAAGAAGTTGTTGCTACGACAGAAGAGGCTAAGATATCAACAATTACGAGTTTTTTTTCTCCCCAAAGTTACAGTGTGGCAGCCGTTACACTTGCCAATGGTAGCGATAATATTAGTGTCTACGTGCCTTTATTTGCTAGCAGCAACTTAAAGAGTTTTGTGGTAATTATCGGATTATTTTTTCTATTATTAGGGATTTGGTGCTATGGAGCATACAAATTAACTCACTACAGAGTAATAGCTGATATATTGACTCGCTATATTAATAATTTTGTGCCTTTTATTCTTATAGGATTAGGCGCTTTTATTGTATTAAAAAGTGAAGCTTTGAGCTTAATAAAGCTAGCTGCTAGTTGTTTCTGTTTGATTATTTTGGTGAAAAATAATGAAAGTGTAGATGAAATTGGCGAAAATTCTAAGTAAGTGGGCGTGAATAATAAAAGGTTTGTAGTGAGGGCTTTAGCCCTATTTTAAGGGCTGTTCACGAAGCCCTGGCGAATGGAATAGAGCCTCCGGCACGCCAAGGGCGAACGCGGCTATACAAACAAAACCCACCTCCGTGGGTTTCAAATTCTTCAAGTCCGCGTAGGCGGACTTCGTTTGTGTAGCCGCGATTTCTAATCACCTGGTATATTTACTTAAAATCGTTATGCAGAATCAAACTTTACTCAACCACTCATTCTCTTCTGGATCTTTGAATAGTGAGGTGCTGAGGTAGCGTTCGCCGAAGCTAGGCTGGATCATGACGATTAGACGACCTGCATTTTCTGGACGTTGTGCTACTTGAATAGCCGCATATAAAGCAGCACCAGTAGAAATGCCCGATAACAATCCTTCTTCTTTTGCTAGGCGACGGCTGTAAGCGATCGCTTGCTCATCCGCTACCTGAATCACTTCATCCACTAATTCTGGACGATAAATTGCTGGGACAAATCCCGCACCAATACCCTGAATTTTGTGAGGCCCTGATTTCCCACCCGTTAATACCGGACTGCTGCTTGGTTCAACTGCGATCGCTTGAAAACTTGGCTTCCGTCCTTTAATAACTTCTGCAACTCCTGTAATCGTCCCACCAGTACCCACTCCCGCCACTAGAATATCCACCTCTCCATCGGTATCATTCCAGATTTCTTCTGCTGTGGTTTCGGCGTGAACTTTCGGGTTGGCGGGGTTGCGGAACTGCTGCAACATATAAGCATTAGGCGTTTGAGCTAAAATCTGCTCTGCACGACCGATCGCTCCTCGCATCCCTTCTACACCTGGCGTTAACTCTAATTGAGCGCCATAAGCTTTGAGCATCGATCGTCTTTCGTGGCTCATTGTGTCAGGCATCGTTAGAATAAGATGGTACCCCTTAGCGGCCGCCACCATCGCTAGCGCAATTCCTGTATTCCCAGAAGTCGGCTCTACTAAAATAGTTTTTCCGGGGTGAATCAAGCCTGCTTCTTCCGCCGTTTCCACCATACTCGCGCCAATCCGATCTTTCACAGAAGATGCTGGATTCATGCTTTCTAGCTTCACCACAATCCGAGCAACCGCTCCTGAAGCTTGGGGAATTTTGTTTAATTGAACTAGAGGAGTTCGTCCGATTAACTCTGTGATATCTTTCGCTATCCGCATGTGAATACTCCGTCGTGTCTAAATATAATACATCGGGCTTTGCTGGGCGCGAGTCTCTCTTTCCTCGCACAAGTCTTGGAGTGTATAGCGACCCAATACTTCAATTGAAGCAGCGTTAGCTTGCTCCCAAACTTCATAAACCAGAGTCTTTTCTAGAGTCGGAGAGTCAGATGTATCTTTCTCTTTCCGCTCACCTTCGACTAAAGTCACAATTTCCAGCAGTGTAATCTGCCAAGGTTCACGAGCTAAAACAAAACCTCCTTTAGAGCCGCGTTGACTCTGCACCACACCAGAACGCCGGAGGTTGGTCAAAATTTGTTCCAAATAGCGTTCAGGTATAGGTTGTTTGGTAGTGATCTCGCTCATGGTTAGAGGAAGTTTTTTTCCGTGGTGGCTTGCCAGTTCTAAGAGTGCTAGCAATGCATATTCCACTTTGGAAGACAGATCCAAGAGAGCGTAGTTTTGGCTATTCAAGACTGTACTCAACATACTACGGTGAATTGGGGGACTTATCGCAGTTTATCCGAAATTAATTTTTTCAAAGTGTGGAATGTGATAGCATCCCACTTACTAACCATAAAAACACTATATTCTATCGACTTACCGTAGATTATTATCTTACATAATTCCCATAAATGACTCGATCTTTTTGTGGGAATTATCCTGAGTTTCTGTTTTCAGAGCCTCACTTACCAACGAAAATCTCAACAGAGTATGCTAATAACTGATTTGCGAACCATTTTTGAGCGTGACCCAGCAGCCCGTAACTGGCTAGAAGTATTGTTCTGTTATCCTGGACTCCAAGCCCTAATATTCCATCGATTGGCACACTGGCTCTATAAAATTGGAATTCCCTTCATACCTCGGTTTATCTCTCATATTAGTCGGTTTTTAACCGGGATTGAAATCCATCCTGGGGCATTAATTGGACAGGGAGTGTTTATTGACCACGGTATGGGAGTTGTGATTGGTGAAACTGCGATCGTGGGCGACTATGCCCTGATTTATCAAGGTGTGACTTTAGGTGGAACTGGGAAAGAGAGCGGCAAACGCCATCCAACTTTAGGTTCTCATGTGGTTGTGGGAGCCGGTGCAAAGGTATTGGGAAATATTCTAATTGGCGATCGCGTCCGTATTGGAGCCGGTTCTGTGGTGCTGCGAGATGTACCCAGTAACACAACTGTAGTCGGGATTCCAGGGCGCGTGACTCGTCAGAACAACTTGTCTACCAATGTTCTGGATCATGATAAAGTGCGCGACGTAGAAGCTGAAGTTATCCGCGCTTTATTTGAACGTGTCAAGGCTCTAGAGAAACAGTTCGAGGAGTTGCAAGATCAATCAAGTTTATCCCCAACAGAGCTTGGCGACGAATTAACCGACAACCCTAAGAGCAAAAACTCTGATGGGATGATTGAAGATTTTCTTGATGGTGCGGGAATTTAGGGAATGGAGGGGAGAGGTGACAGGTGACAGGTGATAGGGAATTATCTGTACTCTGTAACCTGTACCCTATTCCCTTCTTCACTCCCCACTCCCTTTTTTAAAATACCCATAGGTTCTTAGAACCTGATATAAATATAATACTACGGTTAATTTATCGGAGAATAGTGTTATAGTCATGGTATCTTTATATGCAAATTTAACTAGCTTAAACAGTAATAATACTAAAGAAATTTTTGCCCGGAGGTCATTTCTACCAGAGCATCCAAACGGACTTTGGAAGATTGAAACTGGTTTTGTCAGGACTTTTACCTATTTGGAAGATGGTACAACCGTCGCTTTGGGATTGTGGGGCCCTGGAGATATTGTTGGTAAGTCTTTGTCAAAATTAGAACCTTATCAGATGGAATGCCTAACTAAAGTAGAGGCGACAGTCTTACCTGTAGAGGAGTGGACTCAACTAACAGAAACTCTACTTGCCCATATCCAACAAGCTCAAGAATTGATGGTTATTCGTAGCCATAAAAAAGTTGATACCATGCTGATCAAGCTGTTGGCATGGTTATCTAAAAAGTTTGGTTCGGAAGTTGAAAAGGGACGTTTAATAGATATGCGTCTGACTCACGAAGACTTGGCGGAAATGCTAGGTTCAACTCGTGTGACTATCACTCGTGTTCTTGGACAGTTTGAGCAAGAAGGCTTAATTGCTCGTCTTTCCCTGCATCGAATTGTGGTGCGAGAAGAAGATATTTGGTACTACGAAATTTAAATTATTTAGATTATTTCAACAAAACCAGCTATCGCCGTCTGCATTCGGCTTGCCCACAATTCTAAGATTCAGGGATTCCAGATAAGCCAAACCGTTAGAGATTTGTGGTACTGTTCCCCTTAGTTCAATATCAAAACACCCTTCTTCGTCTGTATTTGGTTGTAGCATAGCCTTAGTAATATTAACTACCAAGCCGTAACTAGAAATTAATTGTGAAATCACAGGCGCTTGCAGATAGCATTTGGGAATATATATCCGCAGGCGAATCTGAGTGACTTGGCTTTTGTTAGAGACTGAAGAAACCAGTGATAATCTGGTTTGGGAATTGGTTTGACGTTTATTTAATGCTGCCATTGGATAGTGACGATTTTATTACTTAGCCATCGCTATAAACGCTAGATAAATCCAGCCAAATCGGTAGCCCCAGTTTTTCTAAATAACTCAGGCTAGAGTAAAGTTGTTTGGTTCTCCCCCACAAATCCAAGTCAAACCAGCCGTCATCTTCTGTATCGGGTTGAAGTGTAGCACTGGTAATATTTACAGTTAATCCATAACGAGAAACTAGCTCAGAAATCACTGGCTCTTTGTAATAAGATTTTAAGACACACAGTTGCAAGCGCAATCGATTAGTTTGACCGAGAGAAATCCATTGCCGGAATTGTTCTTGCCATTGATTTGTCAGGAATGCAGAATCTTTGTGACTCAGTTTGCTAGCTAGATTTGGGAAAGGTAAAGAGTGCTGGTTAGATTGAATGTGGTTAGCGATCGCTAATTCCAGTAAATTCACTCCCAATCCTTGCAGGTAAGATAGGCTATTTGTCAGTTTTTGGGGATTTCCCGAAAGTTCCAAATCAAACCAGCCATCGCTGTCACTATCGGATGTCAGTGATGCTGCTTTGATATTGACGGTTAAACCATAACGAGACACCAGCCGCGAAATTACAGGTTGCCTGTTATACCTCTGAGGTACGAGAATCCGACTGTGGACTGAAGCAGGTTCTACAGATTTACACTGAGACATCAGATTAATTCCCAATAGCGATGCCTACCGTGAGCTGCGCCAACGCAATTTTTGGCTTCGGCAGAGAATCTTGCTGATAGCGTACCTGCTGAGATGTCAGCTTTATAGAGATTTTCATATTTCTGATTTTTAATAAACTACGGTGAACTTATCAGTTTATCGTAATAATTATTATGTAAAGCAGATTCTCACAAAGACCGTAAAAAAACAATAAGTAAATTAACTTAAATAATATTGATAATTTTAGTAAAAAAAGTTGAGGTTTAGACGGTTGACAATTTTATACTCATAGAGTGTCGAATGGTAGTAAGAATATTTAAGTGTTTCTACTGTTTTAAGTTTTCTAATCGAAATTTCTCTGATGACTGAAAAAAACTAGGGATACTCAGGTAAAAACCTAGTGGCGGGATTTGTATGTCTAATTCTCATTTCACCCTAAAAGGTGCATAGTTTACGCATACAGAGCAAGTCTGCCTGGTTTTGAACCCTGGTCTTGCAACTCTTAGTCTCGGTTACACGAGACTAAGAGTTGCCTGAAGCTAGATATGAGTTATTCCCTGAATAACAAAAAATGCAGGAGAAAATCATGCCTAATTCATCCTTCAATCTTGCTGACCTCAATGGCACTAATGGCTTCGTCATTAACAGCATTGCAACGGCTGACAGATCAGGCTCCTCTGTCAGCGATGCGGGAGATATTAATGGCGACGGCTTAGACGACCTGATTATCGGGGCACCCGGTGCCGACCCCAACGGCTCTGAATCTGGGCAAAGCTACGTGGTATTTGGCAGCAGCACAGGCTTTAGCTCTAGCCTCAACCTCTCAGACCTCAACGGCGCTAATGGCTTCGCTATCAATGGCATCGCGGCGAATGACTTTTCAGGCAATGTCAGCAGCGCTGGAGATGTTAACGGCGACGGCATCGATGACCTAATCATCGGAGCATCTGGTGCTGACCCCAACGGCTCCCAATCTGGACAGAGTTACGTGGTATTTGGCAAGAACACAGGCTTTAGCTCCAGTCTCAACCTCTCCACCCTCAACGGTACTAACGGCTTCGCCATCAATGGCATCGCAGCAAATAATATATCGGGTAGCTCTATCAGAGGTGCTGGAGATATCAACCATGATGGTTTTGACGACGTGATTATCGGCGCACCTTATGCTAATAACTTTTCCGGGCAGAGCTATGTAGTGTTTGGCAAAAGCACAGGCTTTAGCCCCAGCCTCAATCTCTCCAGCCTCAACGGTACTAACGGCTTTGCTATCAACGGCATCAACGAAGCGGGTGACATATCAGGTGGCTCTGTCAGTGGTGCCGGAGATATCAACGGCGACGGTATCGACGACGTGATTATTGGGGCATCCAATGCCTCACCTAACGGCTCCTCTTCTGGGCAGAGCTACGTGGTGTTCGGCAACAGCACAGGCTTTAGCGCCAGCCTTAACCTCTCTACCCTCAACGGTGCTAACGGCTTCACTATCAACGGCATCAAGGAAGGTGACTTCTCAGGCTCCCCTGTCAGTAGTGCTGGAGATGTCAATGGCGATGGCATCGACGACCTCATTATCGGGGCAATAAGTTTAAGTTCCGAGAACGGTACCGTCTTCGCTTCTGGGCAGAGCTACGTGGTGTTTGGCAACAGCACAGGGTTTAGCCCCAGCCTTAACCTCTCGGAACTCAACGGCTCTAACGGTTTCACGATCAACGGCATTAGGACGGATTCCACAGGGTTCTCTGTCCAAGGTGCTGGAGATGTCAACGGCGACGGCTTCGACGACCTGATTATTCTCAGATCGGAGCAGAACTTTGTGGTATTTGGCAAAAGTACAGGCTTTAGTTCTAGCCTCAACCTCTCGGAACTCAACGGCTCTAACGGCTTTACCATCAACGGCTTCACTCCGAACAACTCAGCCATCTCTGTCAGTGGTGCCGGAGATATCAATGGCGACGGGTTCGACGACCTGCTTATCGGCTCC
Source organism: Nostoc sp. C110 (assembly GCF_043099725.1). Classification (GTDB taxonomy): domain Bacteria; phylum Cyanobacteriota; class Cyanobacteriia; order Cyanobacteriales; family Nostocaceae; genus Nostoc; species Nostoc muscorum_A. The sequence continues at coordinate 152,511 of NZ_CP171148.1, forward strand.
CAATCTGGGCAAACCTATGTGCTGTTTGGCGGGACGAATATCGGCAACACTAACCTCACAGGAACTGCTGGTGCAGATACTCTCTTAGGCACATCTGGCAACAATATCATCGACGGCAAAGGTGGTAACGATACTCTTACTGGCAACGGCGGTCAAGATAAATTCGTAATTCGCCGAGGCGATCGCAATGATACCATTACAGATTTTGGTGGCGTTGGTAAAGGCTCAAATCCTTCATCAGCAGTGATTGGCAATGTTGACACCTTGCAATTTACAGGGAGTGGTTTAACTGCCCGAAATCTGCAACTAACTCAAAATGGCAGCAATTTGGAAGTCACCTTTGAAAATGTGGCTAATACCAAAGTTACTCTGCAAAACTTTCAGTTAGAAAACCTCGATAACTTGCCAACTTCAACAAGACCTGCCATTGGTAATATCTTATTTGATGGGCAAACCAACATTGCCGACAGCTTTGATGTCTTTGATGCAAATTCCACTCAAACTAGCCTGTACAACAAGAACACGGTAACTTTCCTCAATGAACTCAACAATAACATCACGGGTTTTGACAACTCGGCTGATGTGATCAATGGTCAGGGGGGTAACGATACCATGAACGGGAAAAGTGGCAACGACCTGCTTCGGGGTGGTACTGGCAATGATACCCTTATTGGTGGCGCAGGCAATGATACCCTTGTTGGTGGTGCGGGTGCTGACAGTTTTCTGTACAACACTAATGCGAACTTTGCCAGTTCTGCTGTGGGTGTAGATGCGATCGCTGACTTCAAACACTCCCAAGGCGATAAAATTATTCTGGATAAGACTACTTTTAGTGCGATCGCTTCTACCCCTGGAATAGGTTTTAGTAATGTCAGTGATTTTCAAGTGACCAATTTAGGCAAAGCCAGCACAGCGAAAATTGTCTATGACGCTCTGAGTGGGCAGTTGTTCTACAATCCAAATGGTAGTGAGGCTGGTTTTGGTAGTGGTGGTCTATTTGCCACTCTTAGCGGTGCCCCCGCTCTCACAGCTACAGACTTCATTATTCAAGCGTAGTTGGTTAATATAGTAGTTCTCTATCGGGTATTCGTGAGGGCGTGCAGCTAGCTGTGCGCCCATACTATTGTTGCTATAACCCTTACCAATCAATTGTTTTAGTATCATCCCAGACTTCTAATTCCAAATCATGGAGATAGGTTAGTCCGCTCTGAATTTGTGCATCTGTTCCTTGTAATTCAAGGTCAAACCAACCATCCCCGACAGCATTAGCTCCCAGAATGGCTGCTGTGATATTCACAGTCAGATTGTAGTCAGATACTAGGCGAGAAATCACAGGTTCCTGGTGATAGTCCTTGGGAATTCTGAGTCGAATCCGTTTATTGGTAGGTGTGTTACTAGACATAATTAGTTAATAGCCGTAGAGGTGAGTGGGGGCAGAGGGGTGGAGGGAAACAAGGATGAATAAAAGGGAAAAGGGAAAAGGTTAAAGGGGAAAGGGATGATGATTGTCGCGCCACTTGTGGGCGAGGTTTTTACCTTCCTCATAAAATTTGGATTATTTCGCGCCACTTGCGGGCGAGGTTTTACCTTTCCCCCTTCCCCTTTCCCCCTTCCCCTTCTTATAACCAATGCCCCATGCCCAAAACCTAACTATTCAACATCTTTGATGCTGGTTTTCCGTTCTAAAATCTCTTTCAGCACCAAAGTTACTACTGCTAGCAATGCTAACAATACAGCCGCAGAGAAAGCAGCTTCGGTTTCATACTGTTTGTAAGCATCTTCTACAAACAGTGGTAAGCTCTGGGTTTGGTCAGCAATGTTGCCAGATACCACCGAAACCGCCCCGAATTCACCCATTGCTCTGGCATTGGTCAAAATTAAACCATAGAGTAAGCCCCAACGGATGCTAGGTAAGGTGACACGCCAAAATATTTGCCAATCTTTCGCACCGAGAGTTCTAGCAGCTTCTTCTTGATCCTTACCAAATTCCTCTAAAACGGGAATCACTTCCCGCGCCACAAAAGGCATACTCACGAAGGCTGTAGCCAGTACCATACCTGGAAAGGCAAAGATTATTTTGATATCATGTGCCTGGAGCCAAGGGCCAAACCACCCATTGCGTCCGTAAAGTAGCACAATCATCAATCCTGCGACTACGGGCGAGATGGAAAAGGGCAGGTCAATAATGCTCAAAACTATGGCTCGTCCGGGAAATTTATGACGAGCGATCGCCCAAGCTGCACATAGTCCAAACACAGTATTCAAGGGCAGAGAAATCACAGCCAACAATAGCGTTAGCCAAGCTGCATGAAGAAAAGCCGGTCGTGTTAGGTTGGATAGAAATGGCCCAACTCCTTTGCTGAAGGCTTGGACAAAAACGTTGATTGCAGGGATGTATTGAACTAGGGCTAAATAGGCGATCGCTATCCCAATTAAAACTATTGGCACCCAACTCTTCTGCTCTTTAGGCTTGGCTGTATGTATATCAGATGCAGATGAGTGAAAACTTGGCTTATCTAGTGTCATATCGCCTTGCCCATGCTTGTAAGAAATTAATTGCCAATAGCAGTACCAACGAAATTGATAGTAAAACTATGCCAATTACTGTTGCACCAGAATAGTCATACTGCTCTAAGCGTTGGAAAATTAGTACAGGTGCGATCAAGTCTTGATAGGGCGTATTGGAAGAGATAATCACAGTTGACCCATACTCCCCAACGGCACGAGAGAAACCCAAGGCAACACCAGTCAAAATCGTCGGAAATAAAGGTGGCAAAATCACTTTCCAAAAGGTCTGCCATTGAGAAGCACCCAGACACCAAGCGGCTTCTTCAATTTCCTGTTCCATTTCTTGAAGTACGGGTTGCACAGTTCTCACAATAAAAGGTAGTGAGATAAATATCATTGCCACCGCTACTCCGGTGCGGGTAAAAGCTACTTTAATTCCCAGTGGTGCTAGTAGCGAACCTATCCACCCGTTATCGCTGTAAACTGTTGCCAGGGTTAGCCCGGCTACCGAAGTTGGTAGTGCAAAAGGTAAATCTACTGTGGCATCAATCAAGCGTTTGAAGGGAAAGTCGTAGCGCACCAGAACCCAAGCAATGAGAGTACCAAATACGCCATTGAGTAAGGCTGCAAATATTGCTGTGACAAAAGTTACATTATAGGTGGCTAATGCGATATCACTAGTTGCGATCGCCCAAAATCTCGCCGGAGGTTCCGTACTCGCTTTTAGGAACATGGCAATTATGGGGATAAACAACATCACTGTCAGGTATGCGATGGTGATTCGCCAAGTCCAGGGAACCCGCCGCAATTTCTTCCAGAATGGTGTTTTGCGCTCAACTTCCAAAGAAGAAGATACAGTCGTCATAGTCAAGAATTCAAAATTTAAATTTCACAAGAAGTTTTTTGCCATTATTCGTAATTGCTAATTCGTAATTCAAAGACATTCCAACAAATTTTAATTTTCGATAAAATAATTTTGTAAGGTTATCACTACGAATTACGAATTACTTAATTACCGTTTATTTTTGGGCTTGAATCTTATCAAACACGCCCCCATCTGCAAAGAACTTCTTATCGATTGCTTCCCAACCGCCCAAGTCTGCAACTGTACCTAAAGTTTTCACCTTGGGAAATTTGTCTGTGACTTCTTTAGTTTGAGCTAAAGTCTCATCCACAGGACGGAATCCTAATTTGACAAACTCTTGCTGGGCTTCTGGAGTATAGAGGTATTTCACAAAACCTTCAGCAACTTCGCGGGTTCCATGCTTATCGACGTTCTTATCTACTACTGCGATCGGATTGTCGATGGATATGTTTACATCGGGAATGACATAATCAACTTTCTCGCCCTTTTGCTGTGCCAAAATCACTTCGTTTTCGTAGTTGATTAAGACATCTCCCTGCCCTTGCTTGGCAAATGTATCAGTAGCTTCCCGCGCATCTTTAGGCAATATTGGTACATTTTTGTACACTTTAGTCACAAATTCAGTAGCTTTAGCCTCATCGCCACCTGTTTTAATCACAGAATCCCATAGGGCTAAGAAATTCCACTTAGCAACACCTGAAGTTTTGGGGTTAGCAGTAATTAGTTTTACACCGTCTTTAGCTAAATCTTGCCAGTTTTTGATGCCTTTCGGATTGCCGGAACGAGTTACTAATGCTGCAACTGATTTGGAGACAATACCATTGTTGGGAACTTCTTTCTCCCATCCTGGCTGAATCAATCCAGCCTTCTCAATCTTTGAGGTGTCTCCAGCTAGTGCCAAGTGGACGACATCTGCTTCCAAGCCATCGATAACAGCGCGAGTTTGAGAACCAGAGCCGCCATAGCTTTGTTTGAAGACGACAGTTTGGTTATGATCTTTCTTCCACTGTTCTACAAATTTAGGAATAATTGCTTCGTGAGCCGCTTTGGTGACAGCAAAGGAAACTAGAGTTAGTTCAACACTATCTTTGTTTGCAGCCACAGGAGTAGCGCTAGCATTAGGGGTTTCAGAGGAAGAAGTATTCTCAGTTCCTCCACCAGAGCAGGCGGCAAGCGCCACACTCAATACAGTCCCTACTAAAAAGAGTGATACAAAACCTTTAAGCGAATTTAGTCTGAACCGATATGTTCCATGTTCAGCAATCGCTTGTAATCTTTTCAGTGGGTGTTGCCACAAACTCATTCCATTTCCTCCGCTAAATCTACAGATAACTGATGGGAATACAGTTATATAGTGTTTATCATACCGGATGATTACATCTAACTAGTTGCAAACACCAACAAACATCACATTCTTCATCAAGAATATGGTGATTCTACCAATTATGTGAGGAATTACAATACTTTTATTTTCAAGTATCAAGCAATTTGCTAGGGAATTGAGAATTAGACATTAGTTATTTTTTCTCCCTCATTTGAAATAGTAGTCGGATATTTTACATATCTTCACTACGAGTTTCCCCAGGAAAAATCAAAATTTTTAGTATAAAGGAAGTACAGAATAAATTTCCTAAGATTTCTAAGCTTTACAACGTTCAGAGTTTGGGAGGCTGGGATACTATTCAGAAGAAGTTTTTCGATGACGGCGCAATCTTCGACAAAATACAAGTGGACAACGCTAACATGTCCTTTTTGAACTAGATTAGAGAGGCGTGACATTACCCTTTAGCGGCAAAAACTTGAATTAAAAAAGCGATCGCTCTTTCCCACAAAGACAAAAGTGCGATCGCTATTTATATTTATGTCGTGGCAGACATCCGGCCCACCTAAAATCTAAATATCTATCTCGCTCAACTCGCGTGTAATGTGATCAAATGGTTCATCCACAAAAGCAGTATTAACCACACCTGCTGCTGCTACTTGCTCCTTAATCAGATCCTTGAGAATCTGGATACCGCGAACCGTAGGTCCAATAGGCACGCCTAGAGAATTGTAAGTTTCCCGTAGCCCTTGTAGCACTCGTTCATCCAATACATTTGTGTTCCCAGCAACTAGTGCATAGGTAGCGTAGCGCAAATAGTAATCAAGGTCGCGCAGACAAGCTGCATAACGACGAGTTGTATAGGAATTTCCACCGGGGCGAATCAATTCTGGCAGTTCTTCATATAACTTCAAACCCGCCTGCTTGACAAGTGCAGCCGCATTAGAATTAATCGCTGCCGCCGCTTGTACTCGCACTGTACCACTGTCAAAGTAAGACTTTAGGCTATCGATCGCATTCCGGTCAAAATACCGACCAGCTAAGTCATAATTCTTAATTAAACTTGTTACCGCATCGCGCATTCTTTTTTCTCCCAATCCTTGCTATTTATGGTTTGATATTTATTTGGCTGCACTTACGCACCAGTAAATTTTTGTGCTATTTAAAATAGATTCGGCACAAAAACAATCTATCCACTATTTAAGGATTCTATGCCAAAGTTGACCCCTATATGATGAACTTTCCAGTTTTGTACAGATGAGCGCTGAAAGGTTAATATAACCTGATAATCCAGATATCTGTAACATAAACTACAAAATCAGCTAATGTCTACTATTTAAGATATTTCTGGTGTGTCACGGTCTGATTGAGATCAGCAGGGTTAGGATGCAATGTAAGATTCTGGTTGACTTTAGGAAATTGGTAGAGAAGGAGTAACAATGACTACACCACAAGAACTCTTGAAGAGAATTCAAGATGAAAAAATTCAACTGATTGATCTCAAATTCATCGACACAGTAGGGACTTGGCAGCACCTCACACTGTACCAAAACCAAATCGATGAGACTGCGTTCACTGATGGCGTAGCTTTTGACGGTTCCAGCATTCGGGGTTGGAAAGCGATCAACGAATCGGACATGACGATGGTACTCGACCCCAACACTGCTTGGATCGACCCATTCATGGAAGTGCCAACACTAAGTATAATTTGTAGTATTAAAGACCCCCGCACGGGCGAACCATACAACCGTTGCCCACGGGTTATTGCCCAAAAAGCAATAGATTACCTGGTTTCCAGTGGCATTGGTGATACAGCCTTCTTTGGCCCTGAAGCTGAGTTCTTTATCTTTGATAGTGCTAGGTTTGCCCAAACTGCTAACGAAGGCTATTACTTCTTAGACTCCGAAGAAGGTGCTTGGAATTCCGGTAAAGCCGGTACAGATGAAAAACCCAACTTGGGTTACAAACCACGCTTCAAAGAAGGTTACTTCCCAGTCGCACCGACGGATTCTTTCCAAGATATCCGTACAGAGATGCTGTTGACAATGGCAGAATTAGGTGTACCGATTGAAAAGCATCACCACGAAGTTGCTACTGGTGGTCAGTGCGAACTAGGTTTCAAGTTTGGGAAGTTGATCGAAGCGGCTGACTGGTTGATGATTTACAAATATGTCATCAAGAACGTTGCTAAAAAATATGGCAAAACCGTCACCTTCATGCCAAAACCGATTTTTGGCGATAACGGTTCGGGAATGCACTGTCACCAGTCCATCTGGAGAGACGGCCAACCTCTGTTTGCAGGTGATAAGTATGCTGGTTTGAGTGATATGGCGTTGTACTACATTGGTGGTCTTCTCAAACACGCACCAGCGCTGTTAGCAATTACTAACCCCAGTACCAACTCATACAAGCGCCTAGTACCTGGTTATGAAGCTCCTGTAAACTTGGCTTATTCTGAAGGGAACCGTTCTGCTTCTATCCGTATTCCTCTATCTGGTAAAAACCCCAAAGCCAAGCGTTTAGAATTCCGTTGTCCAGATGCTACATCTAACCCCTACTTGGCATTTGCTGCAATGCTTTGTGCTGGTATCGACGGCATCAAGAACAAAATACATCCTGGTGAACCCTTAGATAAGAATATCTATGAACTCTCTCCAGAAGAGCTTGCAAAGGTTCCCTCAACTCCAAGTTCTTTAGAACTGGCATTGCAAGCACTAGAAAACGATCACGCTTTCTTGACAGAATCAGGCGTATTCACGGAAGACTTTATCGAAAATTGGATTGACTACAAGCTTAACGAAGCCAAGCAGTTACAGCTACGTCCTCATCCCTATGAGTTTTACCTCTACTACGATGCTTAATTAATTAAATTAAGAATCGTATCTAACTAAAATTAATAAGTTTAGCCACCCTAGAGTAGAGGGTGGCTTTTTTTTCCAGAGTTGTCAGTTGAGATATTCACTCAAAAAATCTAGCTTCAAACTCTTGAAACTTAACTCATGGAAGCGTGGCTGGGGCCATAAATCATCCGACTACTAGCATCTACCTTCCCTTGAATTGGGTTCCAGTAGTGAGATACTTCTTCAGGAAGACCAAGTTCTTGTGCAGCCCGCATCAGCATTGATTGTTGGCGATTCTTGACTTGCTGATGTTCACGCACCATCAACGCACGAGATTTATCTGCGATAGACATAATCATAGTCCTCTCTATTTTGTGAATATATAATTTTTGTTTTCCTACAAGACTAATATAGCAAAAATTCTGTAACATAAGCTACTTTTTACATAAGTTTATGTTTTCTTTTGCTGACAATATTAGCCATTTATCCCCAAAGCTGGAAAAATCTTGCTCAATCTATCTCTAATGGCTAAAATCATCTGGCTTCAAGTTGTCTTCCCTGGGAGCTTTTACTTTTCCAACAGTAGATAATTTTTTCGTTACAATTATTTACATAAAAGTAATCAAAACTGAAGCTATTTTTATGCCTGAGAGTTTAACTAAGCTGACTTATCAGACCTTTCAGCAGGGAAAAAATTACTTTGGTCTGGCTCACAAGATATTAAGTTCACAGTTGAGGAACCTGGTGTATCCGACACTTGAACAAAAGACCAAACCCATCCCAAATGAGCTTTTAGTCCAGCTTCAACAGAGATTGAACCAGCTGCTCGAAACAGACTGGCAAGATGCCCAAAAAGGTGTCTACCCCGAAAGTTTATTGTTTGATAACCCCTGGCAAGACTTTTTTTCCTACTATCCTCTGATGTGGCTAGATTCTCCTCAAATCTGGGAGCGGGTTAAACAACAAAATTATCAAGCTTTTTCGCCCGAAATTGACACAGATGGTTATCCCAGCTACTACGTGCAGAACTTCCATCACCAAAGCGATGGCTATTTAAGTGACTTGTCAGCCAATTTATATGACTTACAAGTAGAAATTCTTTTTGGTGGGGCAGCTGATGTGATGCGGCGGCGAATTCTCGCTCCTCTCAAGCAAGGGCTGAAAGCTTTTGATTCGGTTGCACCAAAGCAAGTCCGTATTTTGGATGTAGCTTGTGGAACTGGGCGGACTTTAAAGTTAATTCGGGCAGCCTTGCCTCAAGCATCTCTATTTGGCACAGATTTGTCACCAGCTTATTTGCGGAAAGCAAATGAACTACTATCGCAAATCCCAGGAGAACTGCCGCAACTTTTGCAAGGGAATGCCGAAGAGTTACCTTATGTAGATGATTATTTTCATGCTGTAACTTCTGTTTTTCTCTTTCATGAGTTACCAGCATCTGTACGTCAGACAGTTATTGAGCAATGCTTCCGGGTGACAAAACCAGGAGGAATCTTTATTATCTGTGACTCAATTCAGTTGAGTGATTCACCTGAGTTGGAACATATAATGGATTCTTTTCCCGAAACTTTCCATGAACCTTATTACAGGCATTACACCACTGATAACTTGCTAGAGCGTTTACAGAGAGTAGGCTTTGAGAATATTGAGATACAAACCCATTTTATGAGTAAGTATTTCATTGCTCATAAGCCAGCTTGAAACAATACCTTTTCATTGCCTTTTCTTTAAGGAAACTTTACCTAAAAAGGACAGATGCAAAATTTTGCATCTGTCATTGGGTGTAGAATAATTAAGATGAGTGAGATTATCTAGCAAATTCTTCTTAATATTTATTTCGTTGAACACCATCTACGAGGAGAACGAACCAGGGCGCAAGAGTAGCTCATAAATAGTAATATTTGTTGCCAAGTGCAATAAATCTATACTACTTGTGCAAATCCATGTTCTAGATAAGCTCAAATGGAACGAAAGGGATTTTATGCTTAGGTAAAGGACGCTAAACACGCGTCGAAGTGAAGATCCATTAGTTGCTCATATAGAAACCAGCTACTCAATGTATGAGAAGAAAAGATATTGGGGAATAAAGTGAATGAAGTTGCCTTAAGACTATTTCCTTAACAAGCAAAATGTTTGAATTAGACGTGCTTTAGATTAACTGATAGTCTAAATAACATCTATTTCTAGAGCCGTTAAGGATTGAGATGCAGAGCTTCCCAGCGAATATAAGCAACAGTTATGTAGCTTTTGGGAGTTGTTAATGCTGCTGATCAAGACACTTAATTTTATTTGCGTTTTGATCGCCAGGATTAAAAGACCAACTAATGATATACAAAGCTTGCAGTTGAAATACTAAGCGATCGCTGAAGATTTTCGTGTGTCAACTGTATATATCTCTGTCACAAAAGCTGTGTCAAATATGTTGGCACAACATCTTTCTGGAACTTTAGTTTTGGTTCTTTTTGAAGAACAGGCATTATCCTACGGTGGTTAAACCACAACATAGGTATTTCCGAATTTTTGTGTCACTTCCCTACGCCCACTACCGCGATGACGTGGCGCATCATCTGGATTTTGTTCAGATGCTGCCGAGAGCCACTGTTCCGAAGTAGGCGTGGAAAGTAGCCCAGTTGATAAGTGATTGACCATTGCTTGGCAGTTAGAAGCTAAGGGGCCGAACACCAGACTCGATACTAAAAGTGAAATGGCAGCACGCATAGCAAATGTCTATTTTGGAACTCTCCACTTCACTGATACTTAGCTTTTTGATTAATATCCGGACAATTAATCAAAAAGTATTCTGTTTTACTGAAAATAAACTCTTCTTATCCTCCGTTTAATTGTTCGACTAATAACCAATTACCAAAGTGGTTCTGGCGACCCCACAATGTAACTAATTGTTCGTGAGGGTAAGTGCGTAATTGCTCGTCGATATGCGATCGCAAAGTTACAAGCTGCCAATTTTGCCCTTGATATGCGGCTGGCGCTGTGACAGCAAATCTGTATTCCTGCTGTTCCAAGCGGAAGAAAATGCCTTTGAAACAGTTACTTTCCCGAATTAATGCCTTTTCAAAAGCAGAGTCAGGGTACTCATTCTCCGATGGGCAAGGGCAATAACCACTAACTGGATAGGCTTGTGGGTTATTTAAGTAATACAGTTGCCAGTCCAGCCAATCCGAACGATTGGGTGGAAGATTAAATAAAGGAATAATTGCTGTTTTTGAACGATTATCCTCTAATAAAGCTGTTTGCAGTGATCTAACAGGTAAATGCCTCGGCTGACAGTTTAACTCAACACACATCGCCGCCGCCATACCTGCTGCTTGACCGATGCCCATAACCACAGGTTGTAATCTGGTAGCGCCATTGGCAATGTGAGAGACAGAAATGTTCTTTTCACAAACCAAGAAACCATCTGTTGTGACTGGAATTAGGGAACTGTAGGGAATTGTAAAGGGTGTTCCAGTCCAACGCCCGCCCCAACGGATAGATTTTGGTTGCAGTGGGAATTGAACACCAGGATAATGATGGTCATTGGCGTAGTTACCAACTGCGATCGCTTCGCAAACGGCAGGGGCGAACGCATCATTAAATATAGATGCAACTCTTCCCCCGGCAATCGGCAAAATATCCTGTTCTCGGACAGTAGTTAGTCCCAATAAGCGGCGGCTTTCCCGGTAATAGGGATGGAGTGCAAAAGCTGTAGAGGCGTGAGGAAAAACTTTATCTGCTAAACCATAGCGACGACCAAGCTGATTTTGGATAAAATGGGCAAAATTTTGGCTATGCCAGCGAGATTCTTGGATGAATTCACCTCTGGACACATCTGACTCTATCAGCCGCCCTACTCCTTGGCCGTAGTCATTGCCACAGATTGGCCAATTAATCATGAATCGATTACCAGGCAAACGTCCATAATTCAAAAATGTCTCTGCTCCATAGCCATCCCAAGCATCTGTAAACTGTGATGGATTATAGTTAGGGGCAGCTGGAATTTCTGGTGCAATTGCATCACCAAAGTCTTGCATAATCACTACATAAGTGGGCGCTTGCACAGGATATTTCTGGGTGAAAGAGTTAAAACCCACTGGGGCGCTTGGTTCTCCCCACTCAGATTGCAACTCCCAGCCCCAACGGTAAGGTATCTCAGCTAAAGCTAATAAATCTCCTAATTCTGTACCGTCGAGAATAATTTTGGCTGTGACAGCAAAATCAGCAAAGCGCACACCAGTAATAGAATCACCTTGCCGGAAGACTTCTAAAGGCACTTGTCCAGAAATCCAGTGCAGATTTGGTAATTCTTGCACCCAGTCTGCAAAAATCTCTGCCCCAATTTGAGGATCGTAACTAAAAAAGCTTACCCAGCTGTTATCTAATCCTCCGAGCTGTCGTTGCCGCAATTCCTGCAAAAACGCACCCCATAAACCCGTTTGAAAGGCTTCTAATTCGTTGCCATCGGGTGCAGATACTCCAGCCGAAGTTAGCATTCCCCCCAACCAAGGAAATTCACTCACCAGAATCGTTTTGACTCCCCGTCGTGCCGCTTGGATAGCAGCCGCAGTACCGCCGGTTCCTCCACCGACAACTAAGACATCAACTGTGTATGTCTGATTAACCATTGCTTAACCTCATTGGAGTTACGTTATATTCCCCCAGATAGCTTGGCATCAAATAGATAAATTATTTTATTTTTCAGATACTGAGCATTAAAGGTTCTCAAGCGAAACTGGCTGGAACTAATACAGAATAAATTATTATTTCTGATTCGATTTATCAACCTTATGTACTACGTCCACAGTTCTGGGCTTTAACATAATTTTGTCTTTCTGATTAGTTATAAATACTCTTTTGATATATATAATTCCTAAATCATTCCTGAAAAATTAGATCCCCCACTTCTTTGAGAAGTCGGGGATCTAGACACCGCAAATTTTCACAATTCATCTAGGATTGCTATACAAGCGCCTATATCTCTGTTAACTCAGTAGATATAGTAATCCTATTTATAGTTACATAATTTATTTTTTACGTTGCCATACTTAGATAAGTTTCTCATGTCAGGAAAAACAAACTTTTTATCTATCTACATATCACTTTTTTAAAAGTGAGATTATTTCAATTTTTGTACTCAGCTAGTAGAAAGCTTGTAGCAAATTTGTTCCTTTTAATTTATACATAAATCAGAAAATACAATATCAAATCCTTTAATAGCAAGACTTATAAAGAATTTTCTTATATCTGGATCTGCATAAGATTTAGTATTACATCTAATCAGGGATTGAATTTTTTAGATAGACTCATGAGGACTTATTTTAAATGGATATAAATAAATACAACTTGTATATACAGCTAAAGATAGAGGTTATGACTATAGATTGGTATTTAAAATTAAAATAAATAGATTTTATGGATTAATAGCACTAAGTAACATCAAAATATTATGTTTACCAATTGTTTGAAAAACAATGAGGAATTAAGTGCAAATAAAGATAGTAATGTTTCAAATGTTGAAATAGCACTTTTTATAGATAAAATCAAAAGTAATATCTGGATGTTTGGTATTCCATCTTGGCTTTTTGGGATAACCGATAGAAGCATAGCTGCATTTGCTGATGGTTATTTATCTTATATAGAAATATTTCAGCTATTTACAGCCTCTTTCTTTTTTGTGAGCTGGCTATATCTCAAGCCTAACGAAAGCTTCAACAGTAATGATTTAGGGCCCAGCCAATATCAAGAATATCTCGCTCGTACTCAAGCTAATAAGCTTCAAGTAAAAAAGCTCCACATGATTAGCCAGGAGTATATTTTACCATTTCCTTATCTTTGCCAAATTTATCATTTATTGAACTTAAAGCATTTAGAAACAGTTCATAATTTTAGCCTTAATAACCTGAAAATCTTCCAAATTAGCCACTTTCAGCCCACCAGCACTGGTGGAATAATCAAATTCCAAACAATATTAGACTCGCCAGCGAATCCTTTGAGAATTTGGCGACAACCGATTGTGGAGGTAGATTTAATATTACATACTCCATATACCGTTGAATTGAGTATTCCAGTTTACAATAACAAAAGAATAATTGTTTTATTTAATGCTTTTCCGTTAAATGACTCAGAACATCAGTTCTTTATAGATATATATAGTGACCTAGAGTGGCCAAAGCCATTATTACAAATAATATTGCATTTTGCTTCTTGTTTGACACTATTTGAAGATTTGCCCTATTTAAGAGCTTTAGCGGATAAAAATATAGGGCGTTTATTCCACTTAAGCAGGGCTTCAAATCACGAGACTGCATTGCTATTTAAAAGATTCGTTGAACTATATGCTTCGAGTGGAGAAGCGACTAAATTACTTAAGGGGAGTGAAGAGAGTTAGGAGTTAGAAGAGACGCGATTAATCGCGTCTGTACAGGAGTTAGTAATTCATAACTTCTCACTTTGTTGAGTTAGGCGCGTGCTAGTAAAGGTGCAGCAGCTAGTAGTGTTTTGGTATAAGGGTGCTGAGGATTGGCAAAAATAGTTTTTGTCAGACCGAGTTCGACAATTTTGCCACCATTCATCACGGCAATACGATCGCACAAAAATCTAGCTAACCAGAGATCGTGAGTGATGAATAGATAAGTTAACTCAAATTCTTCCTTTAATTGCAACATCAAATCTAGCACTTGCGACTGCACGCTAGCGTCTAACATACTCACAGGTTCATCGCAAATCAAAAGTTTAGGGTGAGTAATCAAAGCACGAGCGATCGCAACTCTTTGCTGTTGTCCCCCAGATAAATCTGATGGATAACGCTCATAGTATAATTCTGAGGGTGTTAACCCAACTTTCTCTAGCATCCACAAAACCTGTTCTTTTGCCTTAACAGGATTGGCTAAATTGTGGATAAATAAAGGATCGGCGATACTTTGTCCCACAGTCATCGCTGGATTGAGACAAGCATGGGGATCTTGAAAAACCATTTGGATTTGTCGCCGTGAGGAGCGAATTTCTTGAGGTGACAGTGTAGTTAAATCTTGTCCTAAAAATTGAACTTTGCCACTGGTGGGACGAATTAATTGCAGGATTGTTCGTGATAGTGTGCTTTTACCGCAACCTGATTCACCGACTAAGCCGAGAATTTCTCCTGGATAAATATCCAGATTGATACCATCTACTGCTTTAATTGTCTGCGCTTGTGTGTTAAACAGTCGTTCGATAAAGTTAGGTTCTATGGTGTAGTATTGCTTGAGTTCTGTAATACTCAAAATTGGAGATTGCTTATTAATAATCGGTAATTGCTTTTCTGAGTCGTTGGCAATTATCAATTCTCCATCATCATTTACTGCTTGAATGTGTAAAGCTGCTTTTAAGAGCGATCGCGTGTATTCATGTTGAGGTTGTCTAAAGACGGTTTCTGTAGAACCCATTTCGACCATTTTGCCTTGGTACATCACGCCAATGCGATCGCAATACTCAGCCACCATTGCTAAATCGTGAGAAATCAGCAACAATCCCATGTTTTCTTCACCGCACAGGCGAGTTAATTCTTTCAATATCTGCGCGGAGACGGTGACATCTAAACTGGTGGTGGGTTCATCGGCAACAATTAACTTGGGGTTGAGGAGTAAAGCTAAAGCGATCGCTACCCGTTGGCGCATTCCACCGCTAAATTCGTGGGGATACTGATTCCAGCGACTAGCGGGGATATTCACCTTCGCCAAAGTAGCAAGTGCTTTTTCTTTGGCTTCCCGCGTTGATAATTCTGGTGAGTGCGCCTGAAGAGTTTCGATACAATGCTTACCAATCGTCATCAACGGATCGAGGCGTGTCATAGGATCTTGAAAAATTAGTGCGATCGCCTCTCCTCGAAATTTCCGCAATTGGTTAGGCATCAAGTCAAGCACCGACTGTCCTTGAAATGTCACCTTTCCTTCAACACAACTAGAGGCTGGTAGTAAACGCATTACTGCCCGCCCGATAGTTGACTTACCACAACCTGACTCTCCCACCAATCCCATTCTTTCACCTGGTTGCAAGGTGAAAGATACATCATCAACCGCCCAGCTTGCCTCTTCTCCACTCCGTTGAGGATAGGCAACTCGCAGATTTTCGATACAGAATAAGGCTTCACTCATATTTAGTTATCAGCCCTGAGCTACCAGCTTTTATAATTTCAAATTTAAGATAGTCTATCAGATTATTATTAAAGATCCGTTGTGCGAATATCTTTATTCTCTTAGCTTACTGATTTATACCGCTTGTCTCAAGTTTTATCAGTTAATGTTAGGAGACAAGCAAGTATTTTTACTATTAAACTAATTAATGCTCATGATCTTGATGATGATCGTTTGTACCTTGCTCAGTTTCTAGTAGCCGTGAAATCAGCACGTCTGGTCTTCTACTAATAACAGACCTAACTTTATCAATAGCAACTACTTCACTTATTTTTACAACCATTTCCCAGAGAGTATCCTCTTCTGTATCTTTGTTGTAAGTTCTATGTTTAAACCACAACAAATCATCCCAAACTCCAATAATTGTGGCGAAATACCACTTCTCTCGTACTAATATCCAAATTTCTTGTTCTAAGTAAGTCTGTAGAAGAGATTTCACAATGGCTAAGATAATTAAAAAGATTGTGCTACATATTAAGTAAGTATTAACAGGTAAGACAACAGTTAAAATACTGATATGTTTTAGTGTAAATTATATTTATATAATTTAACGATTAGCAAGCACAAAACCTAGAATAACTATGTTCTAGCCAATATCTCAGTTGATAATTGTCTAAATTTGACCAACAATACCTGTATAAAATACAATTTCATGATTTAGTATTAGCTGTTACAGAAAAGAAGTATATAATACAGTACTCTCACTGAGATATATTGAGACTATCCCCCAAGTAGTATTATTCCCAAGAGTGCGACCCAACCTAACAGAACTGTTTCCTATTTAGTACCTTGGATGATATAGAACTCATATTTGATTTTTGAAAAAACTCCGTACAACTCAAAAAGCCTTCTTTTCTATTGCCTCTTACCTACCCACGCAAGTAAGTATAGCTACGCGCAAACAAAAATCAAAGTGTATTCCTATATCAGCCAGTTCCAGATATTTAATAAGGTAGTTTAACTGATTAATTCACCCATTTGCGGGAGGTAATTAACAAGCCAATAAGTGTAGCTTGCTTATAGTAAGACCAACAGAAGATGGTTTGAAGTAGCAGTTACACAACAGATGTATCAATCATGTTAAACCTAATATTAACCAGATGTATAAAAAGCCAACTCTTGCTGATTTCAGCAGCTTTTTTGCTGGCTGTACAAACTTCTGCCAATGCTGAACAACCCCTTCCTAGTTTGACTCCTGCACAAGCTCAAAGTTTGTCCCGTGACTTAGTTCCATATAATTCTCAAGACTTTTTTAGACAAGGAAAAGATTCGATTGAGAGAGAAATTCAAATTCTTAGGCAAAGGCAACTACGCTCAATTAAACCTGTTCTAAAGATTGAGTCAGTACAGCAGATTAAAAGACCACCTACGCAGCAAAAACCCTAATATAGCATTCAGCTTTGATTTCTATTCGCACGGCGTGGGTAGGCAAGAGGCAATAGGCAACAGAAAAAAAGCTTCTTTGAGTTCTACCTAGCTTCGTAAAAATCAAATCTGAGTTCTGTATGTTATCTAAGTCGGAAGTATTGTGATTTTATGATACTGATACCTTAGATAGCTTTGAGCCATAGCACATAAATCGCACTTTCAGGCATCACAATAACTAGGCTCTGCTTTCCATAAACAGAGTTTTTGTGTTTCAAATAACCTTTGTAACAAAAAGGTACAATTTTAATCGTCTAGCAAACTCATCAATGCTTGAACTTCAACGTCTTGCGGCTCTGATAATTGACACTGCAACTTTAATAACTGACTCTGTAGTGCTTCTACTACATGGATCATATTAGATTCTTGGGCAATTCTTAACTGATTTTCTTTAATTTGGATTTGTTGAAGCAAGTCGTTTTCAACATGAATTGAGTTGTAATGTTGAGCAATCATAGGTTTACATTTTTTATCAATAGCTAGAGAGGGATTGAAGAAGAATTCAGAAGTCAAGGCGGAGACGTTTAGCCCATTCTGGCTTCTGACTTATGACTCTTATTTCGACTAAATTTATCACCAATGCATTATTCCACACTTTTATCATTTTTTAAATATCTGGTAAATTAATTTTCATTACTCATAGTGTTTATGGGTATGGCAGACTTATATACACCATGTCCATTTTTTTAGGGGCTTTTACAAAAATGTAAATCATGATATAAGATTGGTTGACTTAAGGTGAATTTTAGATGACACACATAAGATTTATGCATGAGTAACAGAAAAGCTAGGCACAGAGAACACTGAGAAATAAGAGTTTGAGATATTTTTTTCGTAGGTTATCACAGATAAACTTATCTGTTACTTCATCGAGTCTTGTAGAGAATTTTCAACGATTGTTTTGTGAATGGCATGAACTTAAAACTTATAAAAAGAAAAATTTTTGCAATGGTAAAAATTATATCTACAGTTCTTATATCCAGCGCAATTGGATTAGAATCATGGCATATTTATGCATTAATAACTAATAGTAATATTCCCAGCAGCCTTAATCCAATTTTTTGGATTGAGCGTTTTGCCATGACGTGCCATTTTATCGAAGCTATTATAGCAGCTTTTTATGCACCTTCAAGAAAAAAGATGCCAATACAATATGCCACTTATACTTTTTTTGTAGGCACCATTGGGTTGTTAGAACTGTTTGATCGAGATGATGCTTCTACATCTTCTACATCCTGAAGGTGTGAGGTTTTTGGATTAGGTCGGTTGGTAGGTGCGATTTCTACGACGGGCTACGCCTACGCACCAAATGTAAGATTATTAAATCCCTGCTACTGACTTTTGCTCAGTAGCAGGGTGCCAATACAGGTGGCTGGTGAACCTGACGGACAGAAGAAGGTATAGTTTGTATAGTGAGATTTTTGCTGCAATTTTAGTTTAATACTAAGGAATTAAAAAATGTCTGCTGATACTCAGATAGTTGCTTATCTTGAAGAAAGTGAATTTGATGTTGTTTTAAATGGAAGTGAAGAGAAAGTTGTTGTTGTTGATTTTACTGCTACTTGGTGTGGCCCCTGTCGGTTGGTCAGTCCTTTGATGGAGCAACTTGCTGAAGAATACAAAGGCCGCGCCAAAGTTGTTAAGGTAGACGTTGATAGGAATAAGCCGATTTTCAAAAAATTCGGTCTTCGCAGTATTCCAGCAGTTTTAATTTTCAAAGATGGCATTTTAGCAGAAACCATTGTGGGAGTTTCTCCTTACGAGCAGTTTAGCGAAGCTGTTCAGAAGCTTCTTGAGGTTGTTTAAACTTAATTCGTAATTAACAAGGCTTTTTACCGGATATTTAATAACGGTATTGACGCTTCAGGTGGTGTTTAAATTTCCCGAAGTTTTGAACATCGGACTTCTCACCACTTGAAGCATAATTATGAATTATACATTTTTAAAGCTTCCCTTTTCGCCTATAATGTGATTGCAGTAAACCACTAGAATATTGTTTTGAGTTAATCAGTTCCAATTTTTCTTCAGGGGTTGGCGGTGGGAAAAGCTGTATACCGCTACCTAAGATAGTTGGAATAGTTGAAATAATATATTCATCAATCAAGCTGTGCTGAAGAAATGAATTGATTAATGCTCCGCCACCAACTAGCCAGATATTTTTAAAACCTTGAGCCTCTATATTTGCCAAGGCGTTCTTGACTGTATCAGAAACAAACACAACGTCCTCTCGGTCAGATTGGAGATGGCGTTTGGTGAAAACAAATGATTTCTTCCCCGGATAAGGCCATTCATCAAAACCCAGCCCTACTTCATAAGTATTGCTGCCTAAAACAATAGCATCAATGGATTCGTAGAAAGCAGCATAACCGTAGTCTTCTCCCTCTATATCAAGGATTGATAGCCAATCAATTCCGCCATCGCTGCGAGCAATATAACCATCCAAACTAGCTGCAATATAGAGTGTAACTTTCGTCATTTGGCTCTCCAAAATTTCACTGCTAATTAAAGTCTTAATCGCAAATTGGTAAATTTCTGATTGTATCACAAAAAACTTTTGCAAGAGACTCCATGAGCTGCGCTCACAAGAAACAATGAAAATGTGATAGATTTTGCTCAAGTAGTTGGTACAAAGGTCGGAATGACAGTAGTGCTGCAAGCCTGAGCAAGAGACAGACCGAGATGTCCAGTGGCACAAGGAAATGTGATATCCCAAATCTGAGTGGGAAACACGTAAGGCAGAATCATTTTTGAAAGGACATCACGCCATCTGTGACAACATTAATGGAGGTGAAAGATGGAAGTCACCTACACTCACTGTGCGGGATTAGATGTCCACAAGAAAACAGTAGTTGCCTGCTGCATGACTCCTGGAATTAAGATCGACAGAGGACTAAACATTGCGCCATTGTCCTAACCACTACCAACCGTTTTATTTTCAAGGCAGGTCTACTAAAGTCCTCACTACAAGCTATCAGCTTTGCGAATATGAACTATTTACGCTTACAAAATATTACCAAACGCTTTGGGTCTTTTATTGCTAACGACAATATCAATCTCTCTGTTGCATCTGGAACTATTCATGCAATACTCGGCGAAAACGGTGCAGGCAAGAGTACTTTAATGAATATTATTAGTGGACTTTATCAACCTGATGCTGGTGAAATTTATCTCCAAGAACAACCAATAAAAATTACCTCACCAAATGAGGCAATTAAATTAGGCATTGGCATGATTTACCAACACTTCATGCTTGTACCGAAACTTACTGTCACAGAAAATATCATCTTAGGGATGGAGAAAAATTGGCGGTTAAATCTTCAAGATAAACAGCAAGAAATCGCCGCCTTATCCCAAACTTATGGATTAGAAATTGACCCAACTGCCAAAGTTGAAAATTTATCTGTTGGGGCACAACAACGGGTAGAAATTCTCAAAGTTCTCTACCGTCGAGCAAAGTTGTTAATTCTTGATGAACCTACAGCAGTTTTGACACCGCCAGAAGTAAAATCACTAATTGCTATCCTGCGCCAATTAGCAGCCGCAGGCAACACAATCATTTTTATCAGTCATAAATTAGAAGAGGTAATGAATCTCTGTGATTCAGTAACAGTTTTGCGCCAGGGAAAGGTAGTAGCAACAACATCAACTAAAGCGGTGACATCTCAGCAGTTAGCAACATTAATGGTAGGACGGGAAGTAGCTTTACAGTTAAATAAAATTCCTACATTATCAGGAGAAATCATTCTATCGGTGCAAAATTTGCAAGTTGCTGATGAAAGAAATATTCTTGCTGTAAATAATGTATCTTTTGAACTGCGGGCGGGAGAAATTTTAGGAATTGCTGGTGTCGATGGCAATGGACAGCGAGAATTAGCTGATGCCATCGCTCTTGTGCGGACTATTAAGCAGGGTAAAATTGAGTTTACGCCCAAGCATTCCTCAGTGGCCTACATCCCAGAAGATAGGCAGACAATGGGATTGGTGTTGCAATTTAGCATCGCCCAAAACTTGATTTTAAAAGCTTTTAAATATCTGCCATTTTGTCGCCGTTTTTTGTTACAACCAGAAGCGATCGCTAATTGTGCCCAAGCTGCAATGCAAGAGTTTGACATTCGGGCATCAGGGAAAGATATCTTGGTAAGTCAGCTTTCGGGAGGAAATCAACAAAAAGTGGTGTTAGCGCGAGAACTGGCGCTAACACCAGCTTTAATTATCGCTATGCAACCCACCAGGGGGTTAGATGTCGGGGCGACAGTAGCCGTCCAGTCTCGAATCTTAACAGAACGCGATCGCGGTGCGGCAATTTTGTATATTTCTACTGAGTTAGAAGAAGTGATGGCAATGAGCGATCGCATTGCCGTAATCTACAGAGGTGAGTTTGTGGCTATTTTGGATGCAGCTACGGCGAAGGTGGAAGAAATTGGTTTGTTGATGGCTGGTGGGGTTAATGAATGATCGCAACTAATCGCATGAAATTCCTGTTACCAATCCTATCACCGCTAATTGCCATTGCCTCCGCCCTCATCGTCGGTGCTATCCTCATGCTAATTGCTGGGGCAAATCCCATCACTACATACAGCATCCTATTTCAAGAATCTCTCTCTACCTACTTTGGATTTGGTAATACCCTCACCAAAATGACACCGCTATTGTTCACCAGTTTAGGCGTGTTAGTGGCATTGCGGGCTGGGCAATTTAATATCGGTGGAGAAGGACAAATTTATCTGGGTGCGTTGGGAAGTACTTTAATTGGGTTATACGTGCAAGGATTACCTGCGGTGATTCATATCCCTTTAGCACTTTTAGCAGGATTTGTTTTTGGTGCAGTTTGGGGTTGGATTCCTGGTTATCTCAAAGCTATACGCGGAGTGAATGAGGTAATTACTACATTGTTGCTCAACTATATTGCAGTGAATTTAGTTAGCTACCTCGTACAAAATCCATTAATGGCAACAGGTGCGCCTAGCCCTTATTCGCCATTAATTGCCAAAACAGCCCAATTGCCGATTATCTTACCGCAAAGCCTCGCCCATGCCGGGATTTTATTCGGTTTAATTGCCGCAGGTATTTTATGGGTATTGTTAGTGCGATCGCCTCTAGGTTATCAAATTACAGCAGTGGGATTTAACCCGATTGCCGCCCGTTATGCCCACATATCTGTTGAACGTACAATTATGCTGGTGATGGCTGCTGCGGGTGGTTTAGCTGGGTTAGCTGGAAGTTGTGAAGTGATGGGGTTGAAATATCGGCTATTTGAACAAGTTTCCCCAGGTTATGGATTTGATGCCATTGCGATCGCCTTTTTAAGTCGTGGTAGTGTTATCGGTGTAGTCTTAACTTCTTTGTTTTTCGCAGCCCTTCGCAGTGGTGCAAATGTGATGCAGCGTAGTGCAGGTGTGCCAGTAACTGTAGTTTACGCGATTCAGGGGTTTATGGTGTTATTTATCGCTATCAGTTTCGCGCTGGAAAGAGAAATAAGAGTAAAAACGCAAAGGGACGCAAAGGTTTAACGCAAAGGAACACAAAGAAAACTCTGCGAAACTTTGCGCTTCCCTCTGCGAACCTCTGCGTTAAAAAATAACTCCATGAATAATCTCAACTTCTTCTCTGATTACTTAATAGCTACCTTACGTCTAGCCGTACCCCTAGCATTTGCAGCCCTTGGAGGATTGTACTCGGAACGGTCAGGCGTGTTAAATATCGCCTTAGAAGGAATGTTGCTTACTGGTGCTTTTACCAGTGCTGCTGCCACCTTCTACACAGGTAATCCCTGGCTTGGTATCCTCGCTTCCTTGATTGCGGGGGGATTAGTCGGACTACTCCATGCTTTTTTATGTGTAACTTTGCGTGTCGATCAATTGGTATCTGGGCTAGCAATTAATCTTGTCGCAGCTGGATTAACATCGTTTTTAGCCCGGTTAGTGTTTAGTGGCAGTAGTACACAGCAGTTACCTGGAATTGGGACAATTATTATTCCTGGTTTAGCCAATATTCCCCTGATCGGGCCGCTACTATTTCAATCAGATTTTTTAGTATATTTATTATTTATCTTAGTTATTTTAACTACATACCTTTTATTTAAAACTAGCTTTGGATTGACATTGCGGGCAGTGGGAGAATCTCCGAAAGCTGCTGACACGGCTGGAATTTCGATACAAAATATCCGTTATATCGCAGTGGTAATTAGTGGCTGTCTTGCGAGTTTAGGAGGTGCTTATTTAGCTCTGGTACAGGTAAGATTTTTTGCCGAGGGGATGAGTGCTGGTAAAGGATTTATTGCGATCGCAGCATTAATTTTTGGCAGATGGCATCCTGTAGGTAGTGTTTTGGCTTGTTTGCTGTTTGGGGCTACAGAAGCTTTACAACTGCGAATTCAGGCATTAGGGGCAAATATCCCTTACCAATTTTTAGTCATGCTACCTTATGCGATCGCTTTATTGGCATTGGTGGGATTAGCGGGAAAATCAACACCTCCTAAAGCTTTAGGTACTCCCTACTTTGGAGAAAATCGTCACTCAGACTAATTTAAAGTGAAATTCTGGATCGCAAGGGTAATTAAGATACTTTCATTTGCTTCCATAAGATGAGTTTCAACTCAGAACAATTACAAGCCCCATCACTAATTTCTCCTTCGCGATCGGCTAGCCAATCATAAATTTGTGCAGCTTTTGCCAATGCCACTTTTTCTGAATGATAAAGCCGAGGAGTAGGGCAGTAGACGTGGCCATTGATGTGTATAGCTACAATCTGCCAATAATCGCTCTCTGGTACAATTTCTAAAAACCCGTTGCTGTAAGACTCAATTATTCCTATATCCATCTACACCATCAAACTTTTTAACGTTGGCCACAACAAAGTCGATGCCAGCCAATTTTTGCAATTCGAAGCTGGAATCACCAGGGAATGAAGTAACAACCCCTGTTAATGATTGTGGATTCGTAGTCAATGAAAATCTGAATTATTGGTCACT
This sequence comes from Nostoc sp. C110, assembly GCF_043099725.1. GTDB lineage: Bacteria > Cyanobacteriota > Cyanobacteriia > Cyanobacteriales > Nostocaceae > Nostoc > Nostoc muscorum_A. Next base: position 176,602 of record NZ_CP171148.1, read on the forward strand.
TTTTAGCTAGTTGTCTTAGTGCTAGTTTGAGCTTGAGGGTGAAAGTTTTCGCATCAAAAGTAATATCAAAACAGTAAACTAGCAAAAACTAAAAATAATATGTGGATAAGTGCCATAGTTGCGTACTTACATTATTTAGGCTTCATGTTGTGTTTTGGCGCTCTGGTATCAGAAGCATTGAATTTAAAAAAAGAATTGAGTTTAAATGAAGCTTGGAAGATTGTCATAGCTGATGCAATATATGGCATATCAGCAACTGTCGTTCTTGTCACAGGCATTTTGCGTGTTATCCACTTTGGTAAAGGCACGGATTACTATTTAAGCAACCCAGTTTTTTACGCCAAAGTTGTGGTTTTCATCGTGGTGGGTTTACTATCTCTCTATCCCACTATTTCTTTCATTGGTTGGGTGAAAAGTCTGCGACAGGGGCAAGCACCCAAGCTAGAATTACTAAAACTAAATCGTCTCATGTGGCTCATTAGAATTGAATTGGTTGGTTTTACCCTAATTCCTTTATTAGCAGCAATAATGGCAAGAGGAATAGGTACAAACTAGGCTAAATTACTACTCCTGGGTCAGTAATACAGTTTTGGTAAACAAAAGAATCGAAGTTACACACAAGAAGCGATCGCTCTCCTGAAAATCAGGCGTTCACGAGGAAAATCAAAAGGCGATCGCACTTTTGCAGGTAAATTAACACAGTACCCTAGCTAGCCCTTCATTCAGTAGCTTCTCTCCGGGACTTCAGTTGAGATGCAATCAGAGGAACTTTGGGCGAGAGAAAAAATCCAATTAAACTGGCAAAAAGGATTGGTGTAAAAGGACTTAAGTTAGTCAGTTTTGACAGCAGCAGAGTTGTACTTATAGGTGTACGCGTTACGGCTGCATTGACTGCCGCCATTGTACAAATCATTGCAAGGGCGGGATTAAGCCCCGGAATTAACACTGCTACTGCTTTACCAATACAAGCACCAGTGAAAAACAGGGGGATGATGAATCCACCGCGCCACCCACCTGTTACCGTAATGCTAATGGCTGCCATTTTACCAAGAGCAAGAGTTAAGAGAAAAATAGCACCAAAGCTAGTAGTGAGGACTGGCTCTAATTCTTCATGTCCAAAATAACGGGTTAGGGGTAATAAAGCTGCTAAAGTGCCAAGCCCAAATCCTGCTAATGTTGTGCGTACATAAATGGGGCCTGGAATTCTAGCAAACAAGTAATCGCAGCCCCGAAAAATGCTCATAAAAATCCATCCCGCCACCGCCCCAATGATTCCGAATACGATCGCGATCGCAAAATCATCAATTTTTTCTAGGTGGTACTGGGGAAAATGCCAAGTGGGTGCAATTCCCAAATGTGTAATTGCTGCAAATACCAGATAACTCGCGCAACTTGAAACAATGGCTGGCATCAAAGCTTCGTAATATTCCACAATATGTTCATGGTGCAAAATCTCCAACGCGAACATTGCACCGCCAAGAGGTGCGCCAAACAAAGCTGTGAAGCCAGCCGCCATCGCCGCTAAACTCAAAGTTCTGAGGTCTTCACCCTGGAGTTTTAGGCGATCGGCAACCCAAGTACCGAAAGAACCTGTTACTTGTACTAGTGGCGCTTCTGGCCCAGCACTACCGCCTGCCGATATGCTGATTAAAGAAGCAAGAATCATTGAAGGATTTTTGCGAACATCTAAACGTCCGCCACGAAAATGAATATTATCAACAATCACGGCAATTTCACCGGGATTTCCCAGAAAATGAATCACCAGCCCGATAACTAAACCGGCGATTGGCATCACTATCAGGAGGCTAAAACCTTCAAATCGTTGCAGATGGTGAGTTAAAAACTCTAAAACATTCCAGTAAAACGCAGCGAATAGACCACCAGCAGTACCTACAGCTACCCAGAGGATCACCCACTGCGAAATCATCAGGGGATTACGTTTTATCAGTCCAAAAAGTTGAGCAAATGTCCAGCGTTGAGTTTGATTGCTAGCGGTGGTCTTTTTTGGTAACACTGTTTATTTCCTATTTGTGAAATGAAGAATATGGAATATTACGTTTTTTATCGTAAAGGCTATTTAGTTCACTGCATAATTTTTGGTCTATAAACCATTTTAGAGGAGCTTTCTTTTGATGGAATATCTAGCTAAATTTATTATTTCTCTTGGTAGATTAAATCAAAAGTAAAAAAGAATAAAATAATATATATAGCTAACAAATAAACTATAAATAACTATTTTTGTGCAAAAAAATATTGCAATTTTCAGTAACTTAAAGCTAGTCACAACAAACAACTGCAATAGGTTTATAAGCCAAATGACCCAGCAGATAGATTAATTACACCAGAATTTGCTCAAGCATTAGATTTTTTAAAATTGGTTTTATTTATAAATCTAATAAACTTGTTTTATATAAGCAACCGTATTCACAAATGAACGCAATTTATCTGAGAAATTAATGAACTCAAAATATAACTTTCAATACTTTCAAGGCAGTTCTCTTTCTGATTTGTTTACTCAAGATATCACAGATGGATCTTATGGATTTATCTTAAATTACCCTGCAACTGCGAGTTGGGCTGCTTATCCCAACCGGAAAAAATATTTTATTCAAGATGGCAGTAGTGAAGCCAGTAAAACCTCCTTCGACAAGATTTGTCAGAAAGAACCTTGGAAAAATCTGGCTGTCTTAGGCGATCGCCTTCCCGGAATTGTGATTATTCCGCCACCAAAGCCCCTACTTGAATACTGGCAAGGGCATTTGGGATTCAAGTACTCCAATATTGAGATGATGGATGGCTCAACTTATCTAGACGATCTCAGCCACAGCGAACGCTTTGATAAACTCATCACTCTATTTCCCTTTGATTGTCTAAAACCTGAAAAACACGCTGTTGCTTCAGACACCCATTACCGTTTACTCAGCAAAGTAACGCTAGAAGAACTAGGGGTGCAATGTCCAAAATATAAGAGCTACAATCTGCACCAAGTCAATATCGCAGACATTCAGTTACCACAATTTCCCTACTTAATTAAAACGTCCCACGGACTCTCAGGAGAAGGCACTTATATCATCAAAAGTCCCAGCGATCTAAACTATTGCCTTGAAGAAATTAAGAAATATCTTGATATTAAGTTGCTTGATACGATTATTGTCTCAGAGTTCGTCAAGAATGAAGTACAGAATTACTGCGTACAGTTCTATGTCAACAAAGCAGGAGAGATAACTCTCATCGGCACTACCGGACAACTCGTCACTCCAGAAGGCAACTATTTAGGAGGAGTGATTGACTACGGCAAAACTGACATGAGCAAGTTCTTTGAAATGATTGCCAACGTTGGTGATTATGCCCACAAACAGGGATATTTCGGCGTGATTGGCTTTGATGTGCTGGAAAACCAAGACGGGCAATTTTACGCGATTGATGCCAATTTCCGAGTTAATGGTTCTACTCCATTGTGCTTGCAGCGTCATACTCTACTGCGACTGGGAAAAGAAGTAGCTAAATACTCCAGTAGCTACCGAATGGAGGGGACATTAGAATCAATTCTCATAACCTTGAAACCAGAATTAGAACGCAAAGATTTGATTATTTTATCGGCTTTAGAGAAGGTTAAATACGGAAAAATCTACACTGATCTTTATGCGATCGTTACTGGAGAAACTATCGAACAAATGCAGTATGTTGAGCAGCAATTACAGACTAAAGGATTAAAATTACTCTCTTAAATAGTATATCAGCGTAGAACTATCTGGATTTACGGGTACTGAAACACGCGGTCAACTCAATTTTGCGGCTTTCCTATCAGCATTGGGTTCGCCTGGTGTTCTGGCTCGTGGCACACTGGCAATGTTCAAGTTTGACGAAGCACAAACACTCGCAACTATTAACGTGCCTGTATTGGTGATGTGTGGGGCTTCAGATATAGCGACTAAACCTGTGGCAAGCGATCGCATGAAAGCAGAATTACCTTACTCTGAAAGAGTCACCCTCAAACCAGGTGGACACATGGCATTGATGGAACAAAACGAGCAGTTTGCTGAAGCAGTCAGTAGGTTTAGCGCTGACTGTTCGCTCCGAAACAGCCATCTTAACTAGTGCTTTTTACTTCAATTCGGTAGATAATAGAACTCAGTATGAGCAAAAATACAGAACTCATATTTAGGGAGCTTTAATGACTCGACGTATTACCAGTGCTGTAAATTCGCTAGTAGCAAACTTATCACGACGAAATGCACTTTTGTGGCTTGGAGGTAGCGGGATAACTACCGCCTTTATGGTAGGAACCCAAAAGGAAGTGGGGGCTCAAGAAAATAAAGAGTTGAAATTGGTGAACCCACCAACATTATATGATGCAACCCGAAATGGCTATAGTCATATAGCTGTTACGCCACCAAGGACTAGAACCGTCTATATTTCTGGTCAATTTGGTTCGGACTTACAAGGAAATCTTGTCTCCGATGACTTTGAAAAGCAGTTAGTACAGGCTTTTAAAAACCTCCGTTTTGCCTTACAAGCAGTCGGAGCCCAACCAAAAGATGTAGCCAAAACTACTATTCTTATAGCAGATTACAACCAAAGTAAATTGATCCCATTAGGACGTGAAATTAGTAATTTGTGGGGATATAAACCACCAGCAAATACTCTTATTCCCGTTCCCAGGCTTGCACTTGACGGGATGTTGTTTGAAATTGATGCTTATGCGGTAATTCCAGAAAAAGGTAATTGAGGGCTGGTTCCAACATAACCCTCTTTAAATATCAGATGATATAACTTTTTTCAATAACAGCAGGCGGGGTAACAAATTCCCGCTCCTGCTGATCAATCATAGTGGTCTGTTCCATTAATTTTTCTGGGTTGGATAAATACTTCAATTTCCCTTCTTCCTTCTCTGCGAGACACTGCGTTAGCGCGATTCGTTCTCTTATCTCTCAAATTTAATCGCACAGACCACTAGTCAGACTATGAAACTGTAATCTTTAGCAATCAACCTTAGTGTAACGTTACTAATTTGGGAACAATAAACTGAGAAATCACTAGGATTTAGCAGTATGTTCAGCACTCAGGTTAGTATTCCCAAATATCAAGTCATTGAAGAAATCTACAATGGTTCGAGAACCATTGTTTATCGTGGGTATCGAGAAAGTGACTCATTACCTGTAGCGATCAAACTGCTGAAAAATCCATATCCCACCTTTAATGAACTGGTACAGTTTCGCAATCAGTACACCATTGGCAAAAATCTCAACTCATCCTTAATCGTCCAAACTTACAGCCTGGAAGCATATCAAAATGGCTATGTGTTGGTGATGGAGGATTTTGGTGGCATTTCTCTCAAAGATTATTTTGCTCGTCATCAGACGCGAAACTTCGGGTCTTTACAAGAGTTTTTACAAATAGCGATCGCACTGTGTAATACCTTAGAGATACTCTATACTGAGCGCATCATTCACAAAGACATTAAACCGAGCAATATTTTAATTAATCCCCATTCCAAAGAAGTTAAATTAATCGACTTTAGTATTGCTTCTCTATTACCAAGGGAAACACTAACCCTAATTAGTCCCAACGTATTAGAAGGAACACTAGCTTATATTTCTCCAGAACAAACAGGGAGAATGAATCGAGGGATTGACTACCGAACGGATTTTTATTCACTCGGTGTAACTTTCTATGAGTTACTCACAGGTGAGTTACCTTTTCAATCAAATGACCCAATGGAGTTGGTGCATTCTCATATTGCTAAAATAGCCTCTTCAATACATAAAATTAACTTCCAAATTCCGATTGTCATCTCGGAGATAGTTAGCAAGTTGATGGCAAAAAATGCTGAAGACCGCTATCAAAGCGTATTAGGATTAAAGTATGATTTAGAAGCAAGTTTGGCTCAACTCAATAAAACAGGTAAAATTGAAAGTTTCACAATTGCCCAACGGGATGTGTGCGATAGATTTATTATCCCTGATAAACTCTATGGACGGGAATTAGAAATAAAAACTTTACTAAAAGCATTTGAAAATGTCAGCCTGGGTGCAACAGAAATAACTTTGGTAGCTGGGTTTTCTGGAATTGGTAAAACTGCGGTTGTTAACGAAGTCCATAAACCTATTGTTCGTCAACGCGGTTATTTTATCAAAGGCAAATTTGACCAATTTAATCGGAATATTCCTTTCTCGGCATTTGTTCAAGCTTTCCGTCATTTTATGGAGCAGTTACTAGCAGAAAGCAGTATTAAAATACAAGAATGGAAAAATAAAATTGTTCAAGCATTAGGTGAAGATGGTCAAGTAATCATTGAAGTAATTCCTGAATTAGAAAGAATTATTGGCAAACAGCCCCCTGCACCAGAGTTATCAGGTAACGCCGCCCAAAACCGATTTAATTTATTATTTCAGAAATTTCTCCAAGTATTTACAACTAAAGACCATCCTTTAGTAATATTTTTAGATGACTTACAGTGGGTAGATTCGGCTTCATTAAAACTCATACAGTTATTAACTAATGAAGCTAATCAGGGATATTTGTTGTTAATTGGTGCATATCGAGACAATGAAGTATTTCCAGCACATCCGTTGATGGTGATGTTGGATGAAATTCGCAAAACAAGTGTAACTGTAAATAACCTTACCCTGAAACCACTAAACCAATTACAATTAAATAAACTGGTAGCAGATACATTAAATTGTGCAGAGAATGTGGCATTATCTCTTTCGCAATTGGTCGATCGCAAAGCTCAAGGTAATCCATTTTTTGCGACTCAGATTCTCAAATCATTGCATCAAGACCGACTAATTCAATTCAATTTTGTAGAGGGATGCTGGCAATGCGATATTTCCCAAATAAATCAGCAAACTTTAGCAGATGATGTTGTTGAGTTTATGGTCTTCCAATTACGAAGACTACCAGAAGCAACTCAAAAACAATTGAAGCTAGCTGCTTGTATTGGGAATCAATTCGATTTAAAAACATTAGCGATTGTTTCCAAACAATCGGAAGTGGAAACCGCAGATTGTTTGTGGAAGGCTTTGCAAGAAGGGTTGATTTTGCCGCAAAGTGAGGTTTATAAGTTTTTTCTTGGTTCAGAAAATCAAGCAGCTACTCAAGAACATTCTGAGATGGTTGTATATAAATTTTTACACGATCGCGTCCAGCAAGCTGCTTATTCACTTATTCCAGAAGCACAAAAACAGTCAACACACCTGCAAATTGGGCGATTGTTGCTGGAAAATACACCTTTGCATCAGCAAGAGGAAGGAATTTTTGCGATCGTTAATCAATTCAATTATGGATTAGATTTATTGGAAGAACCTGGCGAACGAGAACATCTGGCCCGATTAAATCTAATAGCTGGTTGTAAAGCCAAAAACTCAACTGCTTATGCAACAGCAGTAGAATATTTAAAAGTTGCAATGCTTCTATTACCGATAAATGCTTGGCAAAGTAGCTACGATTTGGCCCTTGCGGTTTACGAATCTGCGGCTGAAGCAGAATATCTAAATACAAACTTTGAGTCATCAAAATCATTAGTAGAGATTATCCTCAAAAACGCCAAATCTCCATTAGAAAAAGTTCGTACTTATGAGATTCAAATTCAGTCTTATACGGCACAAAATAAATTCATTGAAGCAATAGCCACAGGTAGAGAAGCACTCCAATTACTAGATTTGACCTTACCTGAAGATGGTAACACTCAAATGATTTTTGATGAATATGACCAGTTGCAACAAATGTTAGTTCATCAATCAATTGCAGCATTGGCAGATATGCCAGAAATAACCGATCCCAAAAAATTAGTCGCACTTCGCATTTTATCGGGTTTATTTGCCCCGGTTTATATAGCCAAACCGATGTTGCTGCCACTCAAGATTTTTACAATGATCAAAATTTGTATTCAATCCGGCAACTCACCACAGGCTGCTGTAGCTTACAGTCTCTATGGATTATTTTTGTGCAGTATTGGTGCAATTGAAGATGGATATAGCTTTGGTAAACTGGCAATACAACTTTTAGATAAATTTCAAACTAAAGAACTTAAAAGTAGAGTTTATCTCACATTTAGCCTATTTATTAAACACTGGAAAGATTCAATTAAATCCACATTAGGTTTATTTTTAGATGGGTTACAAAGTGGGTTAGAAACTGGAAATTTAGAATATGTTGGTTATTGTGCTAATTGCTATAGTCAGTTTCTCTTTTGGAGTGGAGAAAACCTAGAAAATGCTGTGCTGGAGGCAGATAAATATTGCGACCTAATGCAGCAACTTAAACAAGAAGTATCTCTAGTTTGGGGAAATATTTGGCGGCAGACAGTTTTAAATTTACAAGGAGAAGCGGTTAATCCCTGCTATTTAATTGGTAAACATTTTCACGAAGAAGAGATGTTACCAACTTTGATTGCAACTAACAATATTAATGGGATTTGTTATGTCTATCTAGCAAAAACTCTTCTAGCTTATCTTTTTGGCGAATACGAACCTGCTTGGGAATATTCCCAAAAATTTGAGCAGTATGAGCAGGGAGCAGCAGGCTTATTAATTGTTCCTTTGCGAAATTTCTATCAATCTTTGAGTTTGTTAGCTCTTTATTCTCAAGCAAATGAAGCACAGCAACAGCTTTATCTCCAGAAAGTAGCTGAAAACCAAGCAAAAATGCAAGAATGGGCAAATCATGCGCCAGTAAATTATCAGCATAAGTTCAACTTAGTTTTGGCTGAACAAGCTCGTGTAACTGGCGATCGCGTACAAGCCGCAGATTATTATGAAATAGCTATCCAAGAAGCGATCGCCAATGACTATGTTCAGGAAACTGCGATCGCTAACGAGCTTGCTGCCAAATTTTACCTAGAATGGGGTAAAGAAAAAGCCGCAGAAGGATATCTGCAACAGGCATATTACTGCTATGCCCGTTGGGGAGCAAAAGCCAAAACTGATGACTTGGAAAAACGCTATCCCAAATTACTCAAACCCATTTTGCAACAGCAAGAATTCTACTTTAATCCCTTAGAAAGCATAGCCACTATTGGCAGTATATCTACTTGCGCTACCAGCAGTACTAATATTTCTAATACTCTAGATTTGACCTGCATTCTCAAAGCCGCTCAAACTATCTCTAGTTGTATCGAATTAGATGTACTCATCAGCAGCCTCACCCGCATTATCCTAGAAAATTCAGGTGCAAAAACATCTGTATTAATTCTTCCTCAAGAAGATATTTGGCAAGTGCGGGCAATTACCTTTATCGATCAACAGTCAAATTCTCAGACTGATGTCAAAACCATTCTTGATTCACAACTACTAGACGCTTGTCAAGATATTCCCATAAAACTGATCAATTACGTTAAAAATACTCAAGAAACTGTCATCATAGATAATTGCAAAACAAATATTCCCGGTGTCATTGGGGAATATATGCTCCTACATCAACCTCAAAGTGTATTATGTACACCCATTATTAACCAAGGTCATTTGGTGGGGATTATCTACCTAGAAAATCAACTGAATCAAGGGGTATTTACTACTAATCGTTTACAAGTAATTAACCTACTATCTTCCCAAGCAGCAATTGCCTTAGAAAATGCCAAACTTTATCAGCAAGCCGGGCAAGCTTTAGAAGATTTGCAACAAGCTCAATTACAAATCGTCCAGAGCGAAAAAATGTCTGCATTGGGTAACTTAGTGGCTGGGGTGGCTCACGAAATGAATAATCCTTTGGGCTTTATTGCTGCCAGTCTCAAACAAGCAAAACCCATCTTTGTTGATATTTCTGAACACTTAAAACTGTATCAAGAAAAGTTTTCCGAGCCGGGGGATGAAATCATCAACCATGCTGAAGAAATTGATTTGGATTATACATTAGAAGACTTACCCAAGATAATTGATTCGATGACTATGGCCTGTGAGAGGCTAGAAAATATTAGTACGAGCCTCCGAACTTTTTCTCGTGCCGATAGAGATTACAAAGTTCCATTTAACATTCACGAAGGGATTGATAGTACAATTCTAATTTTAAAACATCGTCTCAAAGCTAATGAACATCGTCCAGGAATTGAGGTAGTGACTAACTACAGTAACTTGCCGCCAGTGGAATGCTTTCCGGGACAATTAAACCAAGTATTTATGAATATCTTAGCGAATTCTATTGATGCTTTAGATGAATCAAATACAGGTCGGTCATTTGAGGATATTAAAGCTAATCCGAATCGAATTATAATTACCACCTCCTTAAAATATCAACAGGTTGAAGTGAAGATTGCTGATAATGGGGTGGGGATGAGCGAATCAGTCAAAGAAAAAATATTTGACCATTTGTTTACTACTAAAGGTGTTGGTAAAGGAACGGGATTAGGATTAGCGATCGCTCATTCTATTGTTGTAGAAAAGCACAGTGGTAATCTAAATGTAAATTCTACTCCAGGTGAAGGAACAGAATTTGTCATTAGCTTACCAATTCTGGCTCAAACTCAAAGTTAAATTGTTGGAGATATGAACCAATACGGTTCGGATAAGCAGGGGAGGTAAGACCTGGATTTCTCACTTGTGAGAAATCCAGGAGTGTGGGAGGTGTGGGAGGTGTGGGAGGATGGGGAAGAAATCTGACCCCGCACACTCCCCACACTCCTCTGCCTACATCTCCCCCTGCTCCCCCTACCTGCCTCAACCAAGAAATTATTTACCACCATTATTAATTTGTGCTGCTATTAATCAAAACTGAAAAAAACTCACCATAATATTACACAGCTACCCAAATTGCTCAATTCATTTTGGGAAAACTAGACACAAGATAAATAATTACAAATTTGGCTGATGAAAATAACTTTTGCTAACTTAAGCTTAATTGGTGCAATCTACATATCTGCTATTGGCAACAGCAATGTTCAAGCGCAGATCACGCCTGATGGCACTCTCAACACCGCTGTGTCTGGCAGTAATAGTTACAACATTACTGGCGGTACTGTTGTTAGCAATAATTTATTTCACAGCTTTAGCCAATTCTCTATTCCTACAGGTGGTTCTGCAACTTTCAGTCATAATTCCAACATTCAAAATATTTTTAGTCGCGTCACTGGTAATAGTATTTCTTATATTAATGGTTCTATCAACACTAATAGCGGTGTTAACCTTTTCTTACTCAACCCGGCGGGGATTATATTTGGTGCAAATGCTAGCTTAAACGTTGGTGGTTCTTTTGTCGGCACAACCGCTAATAGCATCCAATTTGCTGATGGCAACGAGTTTAGCACCAACATAACTAAATCTCCATTGTTAACTATGAGTGTACCTATAGGGTTACAACTTGGGGGCAATCCGGGAACTATTTCCGTGCAAGGAGTGGGAAATAATAGTAGATTGAACCCCACAACTTCTGTTTCTGGATTAACTAGTACAAATGGCTTGCAGGTTTTACCTGAAAAAACACTAGCTTTGATAGGTGGTGATCTCGTTCTCGATAGTAGCTTTCTTTCTGCACCAGGAGGACGAATCGAACTTGGCAGTATTACCCAAGGCAGTGCAAATATCCATCTCACGCCGCAAGCATTAACGTTTAGCTATCCAAGTATTGGCTCTAGCTTTGGTAATATCCAAATGAGTCAACGTGCTGTTGCATCTGTACGCGGAACCAGCCCCGGTTCGATTCAACTTCAGGGTAAACAGATCGATCTTCGGGATGGTTCTTTGCTGGTAGTACAGAATTTAGGCAACAGTAAAGCAGGTGATATTACTGTTAATGCTACAGAATCGCTACAAGTAGTTGGTAGATCCTCAGATTTTCGCAGTTCCAGTGGCATAGTCAATGAAGCTTTACTATCAGGAACCGCAGGAAATATTGTGATTACAACTCCAACATTGACCATTGATCGCGGGGCAATTGTTATGGATCGTAGCTATAATTCGGCCCGTGGTGGTAACATCACAATCAATGCCAATGCAGTGTCTGTGGGTGGGGTCGATCCTAAAGATCCATCTACTGTTCCGATCTTTGGTGTGCTTGTTGCTGCTGCTTTTGGAACTAAGCAAGGTGGAGATTTATCGATTTCTACTGATAGCCTTTCAATTTTGGGCGGTGCTAATGTTGGTACTAGGAGCTTTTCTAGCGGTCAGGGTGGCAATGTTAAAGTTACTGCTGATACTGTGAATGTCTCAAGTTTGGATTCTCCTCCTGGATCGCTTTTTATCAGCTTGCTATCAGCGAATACTTTTGGCCCGGGAGATGCAGGAGACTTACATTTAGATACCCGGAAATTGTCAATACAAGATGGAGGTTTAGTCTCAGTTTCGAGTGTGAGTAGTGGGAATGCTGGCGATCTTACCATTAATGCCACTGAGTCAATTGATGTTAGGGGCATGAAAGACGCAGAAAATTCTAGTTATATTGGGGCGATCGCCCGTTTATTTCTAGTGAGAACTTCTACAAACATTAGTAACAATAGTACCTCTAAGGCAAATGCAGGCAGTGTCACAATTAATACTCCTAAATTAACCATTCGTGATGGGGCAAGAGTTTTTGTCGAAAATGAAGTTCAAGGTGATGCAGGTACCTTAAACGTTAATGCCAATACCTTATATCTCAACAATGGTAGTCTTTCCGCATCTACAAAAGCTGGTCAAGGAGGCAATATCAATCTCCAACTCCGCGATTATTTGCTCATACGTAATGGTAGCTTCATTAATGCTGAAGCTGGTGCTGCTGGCAATGGTGGTAACATTACCATTAATTCACCTATCATTCTCGGCTGGGAAAACAGCGATATCATTGCCAATGCTTTCCAAGGTAAAGGCGGAAATATTGACATTACAACTCAGGGGATTTTTGGTTTAGAATATCGTCCGCAACTAACATTAGAAAATGATATCACCGCCAGTTCACAATTTGGAGTGAATGGTACAGTTAACGTTAATACTATTGGTTTTGACCCCAATTCTGGTCTAGTGGAATTACCTGTAAATGTTAGTGATCCTTCCCAAAAAATCGCTACAGGATGTGCAAATAACAGTGGTAGTACTTTTGTGGCCACAGGTAGAGGTGGGATACCGCAAAATCCGACACAGGAAATTAGCAGCGATCGCACTTGGTCAGACATCCGCGACATCTCTGCATTCCACACAACACAACCAGTCAAAGCACAAATACAGAAACCCCCAGAAATACTTGTTCAAGCTACATCTTGGCGACGTAATGCCCAAGGTAAAATTGAATTAATTACCAATCAATCTCCGAATCAGGTACAAACAGCATTAACCTGTGCGGCTACACCTCAAAATTAATTAACTTTACATAAGTTACTAAACCAGAATTGCACATTATTTAATCCACGATCCTTAGTGCCTTTTGATTGGTTCCAAAGTAGAGGTCGCTTAATTCTTCCAAAGAAACATCGGTCTGCGATTCTGGATTACGAAAGTAGGGATGGATGGGCAGGAGTTCAGCGCGATCGCGGTTTTCCGGTAAAGACAGAATCTGCTCAAGCAAAGTCAGGTAGTTTTCAGCAGTAGATTCCCAACTGTACGTCTTCAAAACCCGTTGCTGACCAGCTTGGGCAAAATAGTCCCACTCCTGAGCATCACATAGCACCCGCTCCAAGCCTCGTGCAATATCAGCAGCATCTTCTGGGTCTACGAGTATGCCATATTCCTTATTTCCCTGTCGCAAGCTTTCGCTAGGGCCACCATTTTTGGTTGCTACCACTGGTAAACCTGCAACTGCTGCTTCTAAGGGAGCAAGTCCAAAGGGTTCGTAAAGTGCTGTCAGCGCAAATACTGAGCGGCGTTTAACCATAAACCGATAGGCTGCTGCCAGTGACTCTTGAGACTGATCTGATAAGCCAAATGCACTAATCTTGCCCCACAAGTCGTTTTCCTTCACCACCTCTCGAATGGGAGCTAATACCTCTTCAGCTATGCTGTCACTAGCCTCCTCTCGTAAGGGATCGTCCAGTCCCCCTGTAATTAACATCAAGTTAGCTCGTTCCTGAAGTGTTGGACTGATTGCAAAGGCTTGTACTAGTCCTAATATGTTTTTTTTAGGCTCTAATCGACTGGATGCTACGATGACGGGCAAATCTCGACGGGCTTCTGCAATGTCCCGTGCCAATCGCTCCTGAATGAACTCTTCAGTAGCTTCCTCATTTTCGGAACGTGCCTTTGCACCGAAAATCGAGAAATCTGCTCCCGGTGGAATCACTGCAAAGCGGTTGTCGTTGTCTACATCCACTGCACTCCGATAGACTCGATGAGAATATTGTTGAAAGCGTTCTTGTCGTGTACTGGTGATATTAACGACCGAACGATTCATGCTCAAGCGTTCGGCTAGGATGCGATATTTAAAATGGAATTGCTCATCTATTTCTAACAAGTTTTCTGAAGTTACTTCCAGCTTGTCCATCTTTTGGGCACCGAGAGAATGAGCAGTAAAGGTAAAAGGTATGCCTCTATCCTCTTCAATTAAAACGCCACACAGCCCTCCATCGGCGTAGTGAGCAGTCATAGCATCGGGTAAGCCACCTTGCTGTTGATAAAATTTCAAGATGTTGGGTACCCAATCACTAATCAGATGAGTCCATAACAACTCTTTGGGAAGAAATTCTTTTGGCCCAGCTGGTAAGCGGATAATGCGGACGTTATCGATTCCTGGATAAGTGTCAAACGCTTCGGCAAATTCTGGCCATTCCGGATCAATAATTTGACGGGTGAGAATATCTACTTTGTGTCCCTTTTCGGCTATCGCTATAGCGACTTGCTTAACGTAGATCAGTTGACCCCCAAAATCTGGGTGTTTGGTTATGTGACTATTGTTTGAATCAAAATTGCCTTGAGGGTTGAGAAATCCAATGTGCATCGCCCACTTCCTAATACAGGTTGATTTCTACTAGAGATTTTGCCTGAACACAGCAGCATAAAAGCTTAGTGAGCTTGTTAAAAACTCCCAAGGCTGAAAAACGCAGGCAGTGAGACTTTACGTAAATACCATTGCTCAAAAAGCAAGCCAAAGGGCTTTTATTGATTCCCTTTAGCTTAAACCCAGCCAATTCGCGCATTTTCCTAATATTTAAGTTAATCGCTACTGCGGTTCGCGCACATATACCGGATGGCATAAATGGTAAGGTGATATTTCTCTTTAAAATTCAACGCATTCTTGCTCTTATCCCGTAGTTTCACTTTTATCTACATCTTTTGTTGTCTAAAATACATCAATACACTTAGTAAATAGTAAATTTATTTCTTCCACAACAACGCATTGGCTAAAGAAAATCCATATTTATTTGGCAATTCTATCACTCAAGATGATGCTTGCTATCAGATACAAATATTACAACAATTAAGTAAATGCAAAAATCTATATGATGGTCTCATAAAAGATATTTTAAGTAAATATACACGCTGATATAAATAAATTTATTCATTTTGGTAGATGTCGGTATTTGCTATTTTTCGTAAATTTATGAAGCTGAAAAAATTTGCAGATAAACTTGTTAGCATATTTATGACTTCAAAAGTAACAAGGATGTTGCCAATATTATCAATTAACGATGAAAATTATATTTTTAAATGTAAAGCGATCCTTGCTATCATCAAATTTTAAGACTTTTTAAAGATAATAATTGCAATAAAATAGTAATCTTTCGTTAATTTAAACTTATTAAGTTTAGCCTGAAAACTAACTTGTATTAATTACTATCAAACACATATTCAAGTTTTTTGTTAACAGTAAATTTAGTTCTTGGTAATTTGCTTATGTATGTAGCTGTATGGCCTGGGAATGTATATCCCTTGGGTGCTAGTTGGGATGGAAAAGGTACGAATTTTGCTTTGTTTTCGGAAAATGCAACAGGTGTAGAACTTTGTTTATTTGATGCTGATAATCATGAAATTCGCTTGCCTTTAACAGAAAAAAATAATTTTGTTTGGCACGCTTATCTACCAGGAGTAGGGCCTGGGCAACGCTATGGATTTAGAGTACATGGCCCTTGGGCCCCAGAACTTGGTCATCGCTTTAACCCTAATAAACTATTAATTGATCCCTATGCCAAGGCAATTGATGGGGAAATTAGCGATACCGCAGCTATTTTTGGCTACTCTTTAGATGCGCCAGAACAAGACCTAGCTTTTTCCGATTTAGATAATGCCGAAACTATGCCGAAGTGTATTGTTGTCGATCAGTCTTTTGATTGGGGAGATGACAAACTACTTTCTATACCGTGGCACGAAACTATTATTTATGAAACTCACGTTAGAGGTTTTACTAAACTACACCCAGAAATTCCAGAAGAATTACGTGGTACTTATGCAGGGCTGGCACATCCAGTTGCAATTCAATATCTCCAACAACTAGGAATCACATCTGTGGAATTGATGCCTGTGCATCACTTTTTATCTTCTCCAGGATTTCTGGTAAATAAAGGATTGAAAAACTATTGGGGTTACGATTCCATTAATTATTTCACCCCCTACTCTGGTTACAGTGCTAGTGGCTCAGTCGGACAACAAGTGACCGAGTTTAAGCAGATGGTCAAGGACTTACACTCTGCTGGCATTGAAGTAATTTTAGATGTGGTTTATAACCACACTGGCGAAGGCAATCATTTAGGGCCAACATTATCGCTACGAGGCATCGATAATGCTGTGTACTACCGCTTGGTCAAAGATAACTCCCGCTACTACATGGACTTCACAGGCTGCGGCAACTCTCTCAATGTGCGTCATGCCCAAGTTCTGAAGTTAATCATGGATAGCCTGCGCTATTGGGTAACAGAAATGCATATTGATGGCTTTCGCTTTGATTTAGCCTCAGCATTAGCGCGAGAACTATATGAAGTAGATAATCTCGCAGCTTTTTTTGATATTATTTATCAAGATCCAGTTCTGGCAGATGTAAAGCTGATTGCTGAACCTTGGGATTTAGGAGAAGGTGGTTATCAAGTTGGCAATTTTCCTTTACGTTGGTCTGAATGGAATGGCAGATATCGTGATACTGTAAGGGATTTTTGGCGTGGTGAGGATGATAGCCTCGGACAATTTGCTTACTGTTTTACCGGTAGCCCTGACCTTTACCAAGCAAACGGGCGTAATCCCAGTGCCAGTATTAATTTCATCACTGCTCATGATGGCTTCACACTCAATGATTTGGTCAGCTACAACGAAAAGCATAATCAGGACAACGGCGAAGATGGCCGGGATGGGGAAAGCCATAACCGCTCTTGGAATTGTGGTGTAGAAGGAGAAACTAATGACCCAGATGTAATCCGCTTACGGCAACGTCAGCGACGCAACTTTTTAGCAACTCTAATGCTGTCTCAAGGCATACCCATGCTATTAGGAGGAGATGAAATTGGTTGCACTCAGAAGGGTAACAACAATGTATACTGCCAAGATAATGAAATTGCCTGGCGTGATTGGAGTTTACAAAAGTCTAATTCCGAACTACTAGATTTTGCTCGCGAACTGATTTATTTTCGTCATCAGCATCCAGTATTTCGGCGGCGTAAGTGGTTTCAAGGCCGTCCTATTCACGGTTTTGGGATCAGTGATATTGGTTGGTTTAATGACGATGGCAGCGAAATGACTGAAAAGCAGTGGCTAGTTAGTTATGCCAAAGCTATGGAAATTTTCTTGAATGGCGAGGGCATTGTTACTCCTGGCCGCCGTGGTGAACGGATTATTGATGAGAGCTTTCTGCTATTCTTTAATGCTCACTACGAAACGATTGAGTTTGCTTTACCCAATGTTTTCCAGGATAGGGAATGGGAAATAGTTATTGACACCAACGAATCTCGCTTCCTTAGCCCAGGAAAGTTGGTTATGGGTGAGCAAACTGTTCCAGTTACAGACCGCTCTCTCATGGTGTTACGTCGTCTTGCTTCGTAAGACAAAAATCTTATGAGCGATCGCGCCTATGACAAAATAAAAAATTGAGTGATACAGTGTGAAGTGCAATCAGGAAAGCGATCGCACTTCACAACGGTCATTTGATTGAAGAAGAATTCAGAAGTCAGAATGGGCTAAACCTTAGCTATCCGCTAACAGGAGTCAGAATCAAGACGCGACGCTCGAATACTCGCTACCGCTCCGCTATCAGTCGGGGATTCAGTCCCACGACTTTCTTGTTGACCACCAAATCGTAGATTTGTTGGGGGTATTAAACCCGATTATTCAGACGCTCGCAGACTCGCTAACGCTGCGCTATCCGCCACTCATACAGAATTCATTCTGAATTCTGACTCCTGACTCCTGAATTCTATTTGATAAAGTAAACTCTGTTAAAACCTACTAACTATTTGAGGGAACTAATGTAGTTATTCAGCGTATTGATATTATTATCGTAGGCAGAGTAATCACCCAATGAAACACGTTGATTTTGCACAAAGAACTTGAATGGTAGCTCTCGTTCGCCAAAGAAATTAACAAATCCGTCTGGCTCACTGGTATCTCCATTTAGACCAATTGCCCACTTCCGGTCTTTGTATTCCTCTAGTTCAGCGATCTTATATTCGCAAGCATCGCTCTCTTGATCGATTACATCTGCGATGTAGCGATTTAGGGTTTTGATATTCTCATCGTAAGCCGAGTATTCACCCAATCCAACTCGATTTTGCAAATAAAACTTAAATGAGAGCTTTCGCTGGTTGAAGAAGGTGAGGAATCCGTCCGGCTCAACGGTATCTCCGTTTAGACCAATTGCCCAGTTCTTCTGCTTGTAATTTTGAAGTTCATTGATTATGCCTTGAGCCGCTTCGATCTCTTTTTTAGGAACTCCGCGAAATTCTATATGGCGACTGGGTTCGGGAGCAAGCGACTTGAGGAAACTCATACAAGGGGTAAAGAAAAATTCTCCGCCTTTCATAGTTACCCAATGGCTAAAGTCGGCTTCAGTCTGCTCTTCACCACCCCACTTAGTTGGCCAACTGTATGTCTCCGTGACAACTGTGTTGTCGTCTCCTTTCTTTTCTACACCAATAACTACATCTGTTCCCACATCTCGCTTGATAAAGTTCCTTTCTTTAGCCCATGCCTTCTGCATGAAGTTGAATTGGTTCATTAAACTGGCTTGAAAGCTCATAAACAGCAGTCCAGCATCGTTTTCTGGCTCTTTGCTGGGGAGAGTGCCATAGTTAATTGCACGACGGGCAATCCGATGCATCTTCTCCTCTTCTAGAGGGATTGATACAAGGGCTAATGTATCCCCACGGGGATTGACCTTGCGAGTGTGGGCATGGAAAGGACACTTGAAACCTTGCGGATCATCTTGATAATTAAAGTTGTTAGTTTCAGGCTTTTTATCCTCGCTTGGTGTCTGAGCGATCGCTACTGGTGTTCCATTCTGGAAGCGTCCCATAGTGTATGCTCCTGCTAAAGGTGCATTTAGTTCTCCTGAACCTTTCAGCTTCTCGGCCAGGTTTTTGACAACATCTTGATTCCAGGCTTTAACGTTCTGCTCCAGTTTACGGAACACCAAGAAGCTACCGTAACTTTCCTGTTTTTTACCCAAGGGATCTTTGAACAAAACCAAGCTTAGGGGTGCGCGGGGGTCCCATTTGGTAAAGTCGCTATGTTCTTTTTCTTTGTCAACATCGCGCTTCAGAAACAACGGTTGACTGACTCCATCTCGGAATCCGAAGTGTTCGATCTCTTCTCCAGAATTTTCATCTCTGAGGACATAACCTATTTGCTCGTGGACAATAGAAGCGATCGCATCCAACTCTCTTTTTATTGCCTCTACTTTGTATTTCAAGAGAGCAGGTTGCTGACACAGCTTACTCTGATCCCTCCGCTCCTCAAGCTTTGCTTCCTCGGTTCTCGGGCCGACTATCTTATCAGCTGCGAGTAAAACGAGAGCATGAATTTCATTATTTTTAAACCCATCTTCCCATTGATTAGAATCATCGCCGAGTTCATTCTGCATGTTAGGATCTTTCATCCCTTGCCGAAATGCGTCTTCATTGGGCAGATTCTGGTAGCCATACTCTAAGTGCATATAACCAGCCCTTGTCAAGAAGAAGTTGGCAAATAGTTTACCTGGTACATCTTTCTTTTGGCGATACAGCTTTCCCTGCTCGGCTTGCTCTAATGCTGAGGTGACATACCTGTGAGTAAAACTGCCAATCCATTGCTTGGCGGCTTCAATATCGTTCTCGAATTTTAAGAACAAATAAACAGCATGGTTGCGTCCGTGTGATTTGAGGATGTTGCCCTGTATCTCATCCAACAGTGCTTCATGTTCAAAATCATCAAAAGGGGTAGCAATTTCGACGATTTTACTGATGTCAATTTCCTTGATTTCGCTTGTCATAAATAACTCCTGACTTCAGATTTATCTAAACTTGTCTGGTTGAGAGCCGGACTGGGAGATATTTGATAAGTAGTCAGTCTAAAAAGCTACTACAAATATCTCCTTTCTGGAAGAATTAATGAGGAGGAAATTAGCTATTTACTAATTGCACAATCTTGGCGTGAGAAGGCTTTCCGGCACTATTGATGTAGAACAGCATATAGTAGCCGGGTGGAGTAAAGTGGTCGTTGGTGGGAGCAGTGAAGGGAATGCTAGCGTTGTATTTCAAGCCACCTAGTTGTTGCTCTTGTGCGCTCAAGTATTTAATCTGTTTTTTGTCGATCTGGATATCTACCAATCGTTGACCATTGTCAAAGGAGTGGGTGACAGATCCCAATTTTACAAGCACTATAGAACCTGGTTGATCTGTAGAGGCATTGCTCACAGAGATAGTTTGAGACGCACCGTATTGGAGTTTTTCAGGAGCGATCGCAATTTCTGGGCGATCGCTCTCTCCGAAGAGATAGGGTGGGTAAAAGATGGCATGTTGCCATATTTCACCGCTATTGCCATCAGTGCCTTTATTAACAAAGGCAAAATCGTTCTTGGTATCCAGACGAACTGTTCCATCTTTATCAAATCTGGCAGCACGAGAGTTATTACCACCCATGACTAACACCCGTGCATCTGGCAACAGCAAAGCGGTATTGTGATAAAGTCTGGGTTCAACATCCGGGTTCATCAGCTTGGTACGGAAGCCTTGGTGTCCGGTTTTAGTCGCATCGGGAATCAACAGGGTGGGGTTGTAAGCCGGACGAGTTTCGGCGTAGTTACCTCCATTGACCACCAAAATTTCTTTGGTGGGTAGAATAACCGCCTGTTCCATAGCTCGTTTGCCATAGCGACCCAATTTTGAAGACTGTTTCACATACTTATAATTCAGTGGAAATTTCTTCACCTTGCCATCGACAATATCCTCAGTATTCAGCAGGATGTCTTCATCGATTTTGGCCAAGAAGTCATTATCGATCTCCCATGAACCTTTAGTACTAGCGTCTTGTGGTGCTTTCCAACGCTCTAGGCTAGCAGTGATGCTTGCTCCCTTGATAACATCTTTTCCAGGGCCAATACCAATGTTATTGGTACCCATGATGCCACCCAATAACAAAACATCCCCGTTAGGAGAACTAGGGTCGAGAACAGCAGTGCCATAGACTTTGTTGATTGCTAGTCTATCGGGGCCTGGCTCGAAGCTAATGGAATACTTTCCATCCTGATCTTTATTGAACGTTACAAAATAGCTGTGGGTACTTGCGTGTGCAATCTTCGGTTCATTTTTACCACCGCCATCACCAGTGATGATGAATCGGTTTTTCTGTTTGGTGGGTAGTATGCGGGCATAGAGGTCTATGATGTCAGAGCCGAAGCTCTCGTCATTCATTTGAGTTAGAAACGGATTGTTGGGAAGATTCTTGACATCGATAGACTGCCAAGTCTTCAAGTTAGGATCGTAGATTTCCACCAGAGTGCTAACAATCTGAGAGGGATCGGCTGTGAATCCTGAGAAAGAAGCGATCGCCCCGTCCGCTAGAGGAATGAGGGTAGGATACCAGTGACCATCCTTGGTTAAACCCAGGTTTTCCCACCTCTTTATATTTTGGTCTTGTTTTTGCCAATCTTTTTCTTGCCAGTGATAAATATTGGCTTGTTTTGACCCGGCGAAGCGTACACCTGGGTAATATACTCGACTACCACCGATAAATAGTACATCTCCGTTGGGCAGCTGTAAATGACCGGAACAGAAAGGGTCATTGCTTTCGCCGTTTATCTCTGCTAGGGGTGAGTCAATGCGCTGGAAAGGAGAGATGTTGAAGTCTAGCTTTGCATTCTCGATTAACGAATCGGAAAGGGAGGGATCGAAGATAGAGGTATTGTTGACGACATCATAATTTTTAGTATTAACGCCGTCTTCGATCTTGCCTTCTGTTGTGACACGGTTGCGGTTGCTGCTGCCGTTGACAATGAGAACTTTATTGTTGGGTAATAGCGCTGCGTGAACAGCTTGCATCCGATCGCTTTCGTTTTTGGCCATCGGTAGCATATACCAAGCGCCCATTTCTTGCGGACAACCTTCGTATGTGAGCAGTTTATTGCCCAGTTTGCCTCGCAAGTTCTTTTCTAAAGTACTAGTTTCTGCACAGATAATCGAGGCATTGGGTGGCGGTTCATCAGCGATCGCATAACGACCCCCGTAAAAGGTAACTGCTACTGCCAAAACAAAGATCGCCAAGATTTTCAGGAGTTTGTTCCGCGTCGTCATTGTCAATTGTTCTTGAGTCATAAATCCTTGTAACAGTGGTTTGAAGGTACAACAAAGACAGCAGAATTCTCTATCCCCATATATCTCAAAAAATGGGTACTTGACCCACCAACACAGACTTTGGAGATTCGGTTACTCGACAGCATGAAGAATAACCTCTTGTTGGAAAAGGCTTTGAAGTGCAGTTAAGTAAGTTTTGGTTAAATCCCAAAACCAACAAATTGGTGCATTAGTACTTATTAGTTAATACCAATTCTGTTAATTCAAGAGGGTCGTCACCGCTTTTAGCTGTCAACTAACCACATTAAATCTAGTCACTTGCTTAATGGATCAGTATTATTACTGAAAAATACGTAATTACACATTACTTTATAAAGTATGGTGCGCTTTTTTGATGAAAAGCAAGAAAAATAAGTATAAACTCAATATTTTATCAATAAATATACTACTAGTAGAAATACTTAAATCCAACCTTGCATAAGTTCGTAGCGAATTGACAAGGGAAAATTCTTGAGGGTAAGGCTGGAGATAGAAACATCTATCTAATGCGTGAGTGCTGCACTTGTGCCTCACTTACTTGCAAATATCTTGTGACCCAAGGTGTAATTAAGTTGACTGGTTAATCTATCTGATTTTTCACAGTAAGTTCTCAAACAACCTGGCTTTTACACAGGCTGATTGTCAACAATTATAGATTAATGAAAATACTTAACCTAAAATCAGGGTTAGAGAAAACTGATTGACTTCATCAGCACTTATTTTTGTATTTCTTTATGTCCAACAAAAAGAAGTGCTGAATGTGGATAGTAACATTAAAAAATTCTCGGTAAGTGTCACTCAATCTACAGGTTTTTTAGATGATTAAACAGAGACAGATAAGTATATACAAATACACTCAGCTACTTTGGAGTGTTTTGTTAGTGTTAGTAATTTGGAATCAACCCCAATACGCTCTAGCAGATGTCAACCCACAGGAGATAAATGCAATTATTCGCACACGGGACATTGCCCTGCAAGCCCTAAACAGCCGCGATTTTGCCAAAATACAGCCTTACTTGCATCCAAATTTCACAATCACAACAGTTGATAACCAGATTTTTCACAAAGTTCCTGAGTTTGAAAAGTACTGGAATCAGCAGTTTTCCAGTTCCATCAAAGATATCAAAATGCAACTGAAGGGAGATACTCTTAGAACATTTCTTACTCCAGATATAGATGTTGCCTCTGGAGAAGCGATCGCATCTTTTTCTTTCAAAGATGGCAAAGCGGCTGATATGGCGTTGCGATGGACAGCAGTGCTGCAAAAACTCCAAGATAAATGGACGATTCAATCGCTGCATTTTTCCTCAAATCTACTGAATAACCCAGTGCTAAATGCTGCTCAACAATTGGGGCGCATTCTAGCAGTTGCAGCAGGCATAGGCGGTTTCCTTCTAGGAGCAGTGACGATGCTATTATTACGTCGCAGGACTAAGCCACGAACTGAAAGGATATAGCAAATAAAGTGGGAAGAAGCATTTATCAACCCAATAAAAATATTAGCTTTCATCGCCGTCTCAAAGCAACCATAATAGTTTTGTTAGTCTGGGGTGGCGTGAGTTTGCTGCACTGGCTACCAAAAACACAATGGTTGATGCTGGGATTAACGGCAATCCTAACTGTGCAAACATTACGGATGCTGTTAGCAAAACCAGTAGCGGCGGTGATGGAGAGTGAGATTTATTTACCGCCAGTCTCGATTTTAGTTCCGGCTAAAAATGAAAGTTCAGTCTTGGCTAATCTAGTTTACAGCTTATGCCAATTGAATTATCCCAGCGATCGCCTAGATATCTGGGTTGTTGATGACGGTAGTACCGATGAAACCCCCCAGGTTTTGAGGAAATTGCAAACTCAATTTCCATCTTTGCAAGTTCATCGACGGGAATCAAAAGGTGGGAAATCAGGGGCGTTAAATGCGGTGTTTCCCTTTACGCAAGGGGAAATTATCTTAGTCTGCGATGCAGATGCTCAATTACCTGCCAATTTTCTCCAGCAAACAGTACCTCTATTTCAGAAGCAAGCGATCGGTGCAGTGCAAGTGCGAAAAGTGATTTCTAATGCTAATACCAATTTCTTAACCCGTTGTCAGCAGATGGAAATGTGCTGTGATAGCTTTCTACAAACCCATCGCATTGCTATTGGTGGTATGTCTGAACTGCGGGGTAATGGGATGTTAGTTCGTCGGGAATTGTTAGAAAAGTGTCAAGGTTGGAATGAGAACACTGTCACCGATGATTTGGATCTTTGCTTCAAACTTTATTTAGCAGGTGCGGAAATTGAGTTTGTGACAGTTCCATCAATTCAGGAAGAAGGTGTAACTACTTGGGAAAAACTTTGGAATCAACGCTGTCGTTGGGCTGAAGGTGGCTATCAGCGTTACCTGGATTATTTCCCGCAAATTCTTACTTTAGGTTGGGCGAAAGAAATTGATTTACTATTGTTTTTCTTATTGCAATTTCTTCTACCAATTGGACTAATACCAGATTTACTTTGGACAATATTTTATAGCCATCATCCAGTTCTGTTTCCACTCCAGACACTACTCAGCATCATTTTGACAATTGCCTTTATTGCTGGACTTTATCAATTTCAAAATTTACGAGGATGGTCTTTGCTTTGGGCAACAATTCAAGGGTCATTATACATGGTGCATTGGATTCCTGTGATGATTGTGACAACTTTAAAGATGTGTGTTCAAAGGGAGCGATCGCGCTGGGTGAAAACTGAACATCATGGTAGAGCTGCTTAGGTGCAGTATATTTTATCCTTATGTAGTAGACTCCTGAAGCAATAAACCCTTGAAGAAAAAAATCCCGGAATTCAAGTACAGTAGTAGAGTGAAATTTTCAGGTGCTTCCATGATCGTGGAGAACAACTTTATAAATGATATGGGTGCGATTAAAGATTATCTAACCTCATCAGGTATTGTACCTCTATTTTTACAGGCTGATACTTATGCTCTTTTAAAGCTGTTTCCTGCTGATTGCATTGATTGTGTAATTACATCTCCACCTTATTGGGGTCAAAGGAGTTATATTAATGGAGGAATTGGGCTTGAGAAAAATTGGGAAGATTATATTAATAATTTACTTGCAATTTTTTCTGAAATAAAACGAGTTTTGAAGGATAATGGCTCTTTTTGGTTAAATATCGGGGATGTATATCAGCGTAAATCGATGATTGGTATACCTTGGCGAATAGCACTTGCAATGACCGATAGACAGGGTTGGCTTCTTCGGAACAGTGTCATTTGGAATAAAGTAAAAGGCGCACCTGACAATGTGAAAGATAAGCTCCGAAACGTATATGAAACTGTCTTCCATTTTGTAAAAACAGACCGCTATTTTTATGATGTTGATGCAATTCGCTCAAAACCGAGACAAGCCAAAGTTGTCAATGGTTCCGTAGTTTCTGCAACTGGCGTTTCTGGTGTACGCTATCGTAGGCAAATTGAGTTATCTACAGCACTTAGCAATTCTGAACAGGCAAATGCACTGAAAGCTCTTAATCAGATATTAGAAGAAGTCCGGCTAGGTAAAATATCTGATTTTCGTATGATTATTCGTGGTCAGCAGCGAACTACACATTCTGATTCGGCAAAGGTTTCTGGACGAGCGCGTGAACTCGCTGAACGCGGTTTCTACTTCCTCAAATACCACCCTAATGGCAGCAAACCCAGTGATGTTTGGGATATTATTCCAGAGGATACTCAAAAGCGAAAACTTCACTTTGCTCCTTACCCAGAGGATCTATGTAAAATTCCAATTTTGGCAACCTGTCCAAAAGGTGGTGTTGTCCTTGATCCATTTACGGGTACAGGTACAACAAACCTTGTTGCATTTCAACTAGAACGTAGATCGATTGGAATTGATATCTCAGATGAATACATTGTTGCTGCTCGTAAAAGGTGTGGGGTGCTTCTATGACTAAAGTTACTGAATTATACGGGCATTCTACGAACCAATTACTTTCTTGGCGTGACATTGTATCTGGTCAAAACTGTCCATTTTTATTTCGTAAATGCCTCAAAAATCGTAAAAGTGAGCCTGATATTACCATTGGCACATGCACCGTCTCTTATGGGAGAGAATCTCGAAACATCATCATTTGCCCTTTCCGACTTCTTGAACGTAGTCAAATCTTTATTGATTGCCTTCATTTATTGACACTGCATCAACCCGGTAATGAACTTCGGATTGTTCCTGAAATTTCCGTGCCTGGAGGTAGTATTGATTATTGCCTTGCATCTGTACATTTAGGAAAAGTTATTGACTTTATCGGCATAGAATTACAAACGCTTGATACCACTGGTACAGTTTGGCCTGAGCGACAACGCTTTCTTCAAAATAATGGTTTCTCCGTCCGAGATGTAGATGTTGTATCGGCAAAAGGCTTCGGCATGAATTGGAAAATGACTGCAAAGACAATCTTAATGCAACTCCATCATAAAATTCACACATTTGAACACCTGAGTAAACATCTTGTTCTAGTAGTTCAAGATTGCCTGATTGATTACATGAAACGGGAATTCTCCTTTGAGCATATTCAAGCTCCACGTCTCGGAGATTCCATGCACTTTCACTCTTACGAATTGCTTTCTGAAAGTTCGGGCTACCGCATTCAACTCACCGAACGTTGGAGTACCGATGCAAATGGAATAGCAGATTGTCTTGGTTTACAAACTAGCCCAAGAGTGGAACTTGAAGCAATGTTGAGACAAATTGGGAATAAACTATCACAAAGCACTTTGTTGTCAGTCGGACAACCTCTACCAGTTTCTACACATGAGGATGTTGCTGATGATAGCTAAAAACTACCACACAGAGATTATTTGATGTGTGAAACACGGAAAGAATAATGTTAGATTTGCTGATTCAAGACGGATTAATTTTTGATGGCTTAGGCTCTCCACCTGTTCGCAGAGATATTGGCATTCAAAACGGACAGATTGTCACCCTTGTGCCCTCTTTAACTACCCCAGCCCGTGAAGTGGTTGATGCTTCTGGATTATGGGTAACACCTGGATTCATCGACATTCATACCCACTACGATTTAGAGTTAGAAATTGCACCAGGATTGAGCGAATCAGTTCGTCATGGTGTTACCAGCGTGGTTATTGGTAACTGTAGCTTGTCTGTTGCGATCGCAGAACCCCAAATCCTGGCTGATATTTTTCAGAGGGTAGAGACACTTTCTCATCGGCTGATTGCAAAATGGTTGAAAAAGTCGGTTTCCTGGCTGACACCAGCAGAATATTTACAGCATTTGCAACAGTTACCCCTTGGCCCCAATGTTGCCCCAATGTTTGGGCACAGTGCTTTACGCGCTCATGTGATGGGATTAGAACGTAGTTTAACGGTTCAGCCGACAAAATTTGAACTAAATCTTATGCAGCGCATAGCCAGAGATGCAATAGATGCTGGCTTTATTGGCATTTCTATTGATATGTTTCCTTGGCATCGGATGAGTGGAGAATGGCAAGGCTGTACAATTCCCTCTCAACACGCCAAATTTAAAGAATACGCAATGTTAGCGGATTTGTGTCGGCCTAGTCAACGGGTTTTTCAAGTCACACCCAATTTACAAAAGCTATCTTCCTTTGTGGATATTCTGCGTATGGGTTCAGGGATTGGACAAAAACCACTGCGGCTAACTGTTCTCTCTGCTTTAGATGCCGTACACGATCGCAAACTATGGCGAATATTTTCCCCCCTACTTTTTATTTGGAATCGGCTTCTAAATGGTAATGTCCGTTTTCAAACCCTAACCGAACCTTTCACCATTTACTCTGATGGATCTGTGACTCCTTTATTTGAAGAATTCTCCACAGGCGCACAACTCAATGGCTGTCAGTCACGAGAGGAAAGGCAACAACTATGGGCATCGGAAATTTTTCGTCGTCAATTTCGCCAAGAATGGCTGAGTAAACGGCGTAAATCATTCCATCGTCGGTTAGATTTGATGGAAGTTATTCACTGTCCCGAAGCAAGTTGGCAAGGGTTAAGTTTTGCCCAAATTGCTCGTCAAAAGCAACAAGAACCAGTAGATTTATTTATCCACGCATTACAAAAATACGATACAGATTTACGCTGGGTGGCGACAGGAGCAAACGATCGCCTAAAACCCCGTTTAGCGATGATGCAGCATCCCCATATTTTGCCTGGTTTTACTGATGCTGGCGCTCACGTGCGTAATCTGGGCTACTATGATGGAGCTTTGTCTTTGCTCAAACAAGCAGTTACAACGAAGTTTCTTTCACCTGAAGCTGCGATTTGCCGCGTTACCGGAGAACCTGCTGGTTGGTTTCGTCTGGATACGGGAGTTATCAAAGTTGGTGCGAAAGCGGATATAGTTTTACTCGATCCCAATGCTTTAAATCAGCCAATTAGCCCGCAAGTGCAGATATCAGATCCAGTTTTAGATGGTGAACCTCGGATGGTTAAGCGTGGTTCGGATGAGATTGTACAAAGGGTTTATATTAATGGGGTTCAGGTTGTTTGTCGGGGTGAAGTGAGCGATCGCTTGGGGCGTGAAAAGTTGGGAACTGTTTTGTTTCCTTGAAACGGTATTAACTCCAAAAAAGCTGAAACTGTGCCAATTTTCCAGCCTTTAGATTCCAAACGTTCTCTCTTTGCTTGCTCCATCACATTACTCCTGTTGATCGGTATCATATTTGCTCAGACGCTTTTTGCAAATCTCAATTATCTTCTTGGATGTTGTTCTTGTTGTTTTATTAAAAACTTCAACAATCAAAATTGCATCGTCATCTTTAATAACAAATACAAGACCCATTTTTTTTCTAATAGTATAGGTTGCATTCAATACTGCTCGGTTAAGAATTTTTAACTCGGAATTGGGTTTGGGGAAAAGGTTAAAGGTTAAAGGGTAAAGGTTAAAGGTTTTTTCTTTCCCCTTTCCCCTTTTCCCCTTAACCGACAAGTATTGAGGTTGCATTGATTGCCTCATAAGGCTTCTAGCGATAGCCTTCTCGGAGAGTGACAGAAGCTGTTCATGAGCGATCGCCCATTATGGATGAAAGAAACCATTCTGTTTTCTTAGGAGAGGGCTATTTTGCCCCTGATAGCAGCTATGCTATATTTACGCTAATTGATACCTGCTTAGACAATCCAATCAATTTCAGGGTAAATAGGTAGAAACAACTTAGAAAGTTTGTTGATAACTTTAAAGAAATCCTGCAAGACTATAACTAATTCATGATTTTTTTATAAATATTGTTTATATATATAAACACATGAAAAATATTGCATATTGAAAAGCTTGATAATTCTAGTAATAAAGACTATATCCCGAATGAAATTCCATAGATTTACTTACTAAGCTTAGATCGGAAAAATAATCCAAATAAATACTGATAAAGAGCAAAAAAAATTGTTATATTGGCTGCTATCTTTCAAAGGTTGGATTGTCAAGTCTGTGTATATACATTCTTTTGGATTAATCTAATTAATAGTTAGAGCCAGAAAGAGTATGATTTTCTTGCTCAAGAGTTAACAAGTTAACTTTCGTATTTATTTGGGAGAATAACGATTATGTCTATTAACAAAAATGAAAGCCTGAAAATTGAAAACCAAGAAGAATTATTTGAAGTCTTATCAGATGAATGCTGCGAACAATTGACAGGAGGTAAAAGTTGGTGGAAGAAAGTTACAAAAACAGTTTCAAATGCCACAATAAAAACTTTGAATAATGCAGGCAACGGAGTGACTCAGGCTGGAGGCATGACAGCACTTGGACTCTACACAGCAGGTGAGCTAGCTTTAGAAGCAACTGGAATGGTGGGAAAGAACCAATTAGACGGAAATTAGACTAGCAAGACTCAAACAACTTATCTACCTGATTTCTCAACTCTAACCGAGAAATGCAGTTACTCAAGCTCTGCCTCCTTCAAACAATTAAAGGCAGAGCTTTTTGCTTACTACACTTCAAATGCAACTAGAAATTTTATAACTTATTAAACTTGTCTTCTTCTACTTAACTATGACTAATGTCGATATCTCTTTCGTCCCAAATTCTCATTCCTTCCCCAAGGTAGAAAAAGCAATACCTCAGCCAGAAGAAATTAATCTTAACTCTCTAGCTGCTGCTAGTCCAGAAGACTTTTTACCTCCGATCGGTAAATGGACAACTATTGGCGGTTTGATACTTGTAGCTACCTTTGTTGCAGGCGTTACCCTTGCAAGTATCCTCAAATATAAAACTACAGTTAAAGTAGCTGCTACCATTCGTCCTGCTGGAGAACTACGCCTAGTACAAGCTGCGACGGAAGGGATAATAAAAGATATTTTAGTAAAAGGAAATCAGCAAGTTAAACAAGGAGATATCATCGCTATACTTGATGGCTCTCGCTTACAAACTAAAAAAAGTCAACTTCTTGGCAATATTCAACAAACTACAGTTCAATCAACTCAAATAACTACTCAAATTTCTGCTTTAGATAGACAGATTCAAGCAGAAAACGAACAAACAAACCGTGCCACATCTGCTGCTCAAGCTGAACTGCAACGCACTCAAACGGATTATCGCAATAGTGAAATTAGCACCAGCACGGAAGTAGAAGAATTAGTAGCTAACTTAAAATTAGTTCAAGATGATTTAGAAACAGCCAAAGCAGAATTAAAGTCGGCTCAAGCAAGTTCACTTGCAACCCAAGCTTCATTCAAAGCAGCGATTGTCAAACGCGATCGCTATAAACCGATAGTCAAATCTGGTGCGCTTTCTCAAGACGCATACGAAGAAGTAACTCTCGCAGTTCAACAACAACAACAAGCATTTTTGTCTCAATTAGCAATAGTAGAAGCTCACAAGCAAACTGTAGAAAAGCAACAAAGAGCTGTTGAAGCAGCCCAAGCAAGGCTAAAAAAAGCCAAAAGCACCCTTAACTCTACAGCAGGAGTGGCGATCGCTCGTGAAAGAATTGCTCAAGAAAAAGCTAGAGGAGAAGCAACTTTATCTAGACTCCAGCAAGAAAGAGAACAGCTTATTCAACGACGAACAGAATTAGAAAATCAATTAAACAGCTACCAAAAAGAACTTAAACAAATAGAAATTGAACTTCAAAATATCATAATTCGTGCTTCTGCCTCTGGCACAATAGCACAACTCAATCTACGAAACGTCTCTCAAGTCATTAGTTCTGGACAGATGATTGCCCAAATTGCTCCTAGTGAAGCACCATTGGAAATTAAAGCCGATATTCCTGCTGAGGAAATCAGTAAAATTCGGCTGGGACAAAAAGTATATATGCGCGTATCTGCTTGTCCCTATCCCGACTATGGCTCTTTACAAGGAACAGTGAGCAGCATTTCTCCAGATGCAATAGAACCTCAATCTAATTTAAATTCTTCTAACTCTTCTTTCGGGATGGGACAAATTTCACAAACAGGTAGTTACAAGGTGAATATTAAACCCGAAAACTATGTATTGAAGATTGCGGGAAAAGAATGTGCTATCCAACTAGGAATGGAAGGAAGCGCTGATATTATCTCTAAAGAGGAAACTGTATTGCAATTTATTTTGAGAAAAGCAAGATTAGTAGCCAATGTATGATAAGTATGCGTTTCCTAGTCTGCTGAGGTACAAATCTCTGTGTACTTCTGCGCTTTACTTTGCGTCCCTACCCTACGGGAAGGCGAAGCGCCTATGCGTTTCAAAATATTATCTCTACCTCACATAACTGAGAATCGCTATAAAAACTTTTACTTCAAAATATTAGGGAGTTAAAAATTTCAAGTGCTGACCGGGTAGCTGACGTAACTCATTGGGAGTACCAGTCAGCTTTAACTCTCCTGTTTCTAACAAAACAATGAAATCAGCCCGCTCAATTACTCTAGGGCGGTGACTAATCATAATAGTTGTTTGACCCTGACGTTCTGCTAATAAATTATCTAAAACTCTAGTTTCTAATGCTGGGTCTAAAGCGCCTGTAGACTCATCTAATATTAGCACTGGTGGATTACTAACAATTGCCCTAGCTATTGCTAATCTTTGCTTCTGTCCTCCAGAAATGTTTGCACCAAATTCCCCTAAGACAGTTTGATATTTATCAGGTAAATTGCTAATAAATTCGTCTGCACCAGCTATCTGACAAGCTCTCACGATTTGTTCAAAATTAACTGAAGGATAGGCAAAATGGAAATTCTCAATAATTGAACGACTCCAAAAGTGCGGTTCTTGAGGAATCAATATTATTTGTTGACGGCGACAATCTAAAGATATATCTTGCTGATTATAATTTCCATAACGAATATTACCAGATTGCAAGTCATATAATCCCCCTATTAACTTAACTAAAGTGCTTTTTCCACAACCTGATTGTCCGATTAAGGCTGTTACTTTTCCCCCAGGAATGGTAAGAGAGAAATCTTTTAACAAATTCACTCTACCTTGATGATGAAAATTCAGGTTAGTACAAACAATATCTGTATCAGCAGTGATTTCCGCCCAAGGTTTTTTACACTCTTTCTCATCCTCTGTTGTAGCATCTAAGACTTCTGTGAGGCGTTGAATTACTACTTGAGCAATAATAAATTCATTAACTAAGCCTACCACCGAACTCAAAAATCCTAAGAAATTTCCACTCATGCCGTTAAAAGCAAGTAATTGACCTATACTTAGGGTGCGATTAATTACAAAGTAGCTGCCTAACCAAAGTAAACCAATATTTGTCAAACTATTGAATAGAGTTGTAACGGTGGTACTGTAAAACCCTAGCTTCATGGTACTCCACTTAAAATTAGCGAGGCGACCGTAATTAGCTTGATACTCTTCCCAAGCTTGAGGAGTACCTTGGGTAGTCTTAAGTATTTGGATACCGCGAAAAGTTTCAACAAGAAAACCTTGAATTTCTGTATTTAAAATAATAGAAGCACGGGTTTTTTGTCGTAAAGCTGGTAAAAATAGCCAATTAATACCCATAACTATTATAAAGACAAATAAGGAAGCTAAAGAAAGCTGCCAACTATAAAAAATCATGATTCCCAAAGAGATGACAGCGATAAAAAATTGACTGGGTAAACCCAAAACAATTTGAGAAACTAGATTATGAACTCTTTCTATATCATCAATGCGGCTAACAACTTCCCCACTGCGACGGGCTTCAAAGTAAGATAAGGGTAAGCGGAGGAGTTTATACCCGTAATCTAAAATTAATCCTAACTCTAGCCTTTGAGCATATTGTCCGACTAAGTGAGATTGAACAATACCAATAGCAGCTTGAAAAATATTTAAGGTAATAACCGCAATGGCTACGGTAGTTAATAGCTGTATATCTCCCCTCACCAAAACATCATCTGTAAGGAGCTGCATCATTAAAGGATAAGCTAGAGAAAGAAGTCCAACTACAATATTGATTGCGATCGCTTCCGCAAGTATTTTGCTATAGGGTAAAACTCTTTTGAGGAAACGTCCAAAGCCGTCTATTTTATCCGACTCCTGTTGATAAAAACGAGTTTCATCTGGAGTTAATAACAGCATGACACCATTCGCCCATCCCTCTAATAACTCTTGATGGTTGAGCTTGCGAATACCTACTGCTGGGTCGGCGATAACATATTTCTGATCTTTTTGTGCGTACAATACAACCCAGTGATATCCTTTCCAGTGAATGATGGCAGGCAGATAAATTCTATCCAAGCGTTCTATTAATTCAGGAGTTGCTCTCACTGGACGGGCATTAAAACCCAAGTTTTCCGCTCCTCGTCTTAAACTAAGCAGAGTAGTACCTTGCTTACCTGTACCTACTAATTCCCGCATTTTGTTGATGCCGAAGGTTCTACCGTAGTGTTGTGCTATGGTTGCAAGGCAAGCAGCACCACAATCTTCTTCACTGTGTTGTAAAACCGCTTTCATGACAGAAAAATACCCAACTTTTTACGTTATCTTTCCCAATTGGGTTCTGAAATTAACACAACGCTCCCCCTAATTACCACCGCCATACGCACTTTCAATGCCTGCTTTGGACTCGGACATTATTTCTAGAGCCGAACTGCTACAATAAACCATCCCGACTTGACAACTGTCGGTAGCAACAAATTTTCCTTGATTCTTATGAGTGAAAAACTCCAGACCGAAAAAGATAAGCTACAGGCAAGCACTAGCATAAAGATAAATAAAGAAACAGAAAACGAAAAAGTTCTATGTTCTCATTGCCAGCGTACTGCTACGAACGGTATTAAATGTAAAGGTATTTGTGTGGCTGACAATGACTATTAAGGTATAAATTATATTAATTTCTCATCCACTCTCTTATGATTAATATCAATTCTAATCCTAAACAAAAGGTAAGAAATCGAATTAATAATCAAATTCTGGATCATCCTTTTACAGATTATTGGGATATTTTTATTCTTAAACATCAGCATCCAATTAATATTACTTTACATATTCTGGGAATATTATTTTTTTATAGTTTGCTCTTTTGTGCTTGGAAGCTGCAAAACTTTTGGTTACTTTTAGGTTTACCTCTGACTCAGTTGCTAGGATTAACTGGACATTTTTTATTTGAGCGTAGCCATATTGATTTACAAGATGCTGTTTTCTCTTGGCGGGCTTCTTACTGTTTGGGTAAAATGTTAATCAGGATTTTAATTGGTAAATATCGAAATGATATTAGCCAACGGCACGAAATATTAAAGAATTATCTGTCAAACAATTATGCAAATATTCAATAATTGGAATGTAATTGCTAAAGGTTGGTATATTGCCTGTACTAGTCATGAAATCCCTAAAAAAACAGCAAAATCTGTAGAAGTATGCGGTCAAAAAATTGCCATTTTTAGAGGTGAAGATGGTCTAGTACGGGCTTTGGATGCTTACTGTCCTCATTTGGGAACAGATTTAGGAATTGGGAAGGTTGATGGTAATTGGATTCGTTGTGCATTTCATCATTGGGCATTTGATGAAACAGGGCTTTGTCAAAATATTCCCTGTCAATCAGAAATTCCTAGTCAAGCTAAATTGCAAGCCTATGCAACAGAGGAAAAATATGGATTTATCTGGATTTATCCAGATGCTAAAGCACCAGAGGGAGTGGCTGATTTTGATGAATTGAAGGGAAAAGAAATTGTTGCAAAAGCTGATATTCCATTTGAAAGAAGTTGTCATCATCATATTTGTATGATGAATGGGATTGATGCTCAACATTTAAAAACAATTCATCATTTAGATATCAAAATGGATCTGTCGCTACATCGCAGCGAATTAGGGACGCAAATTGATTTTACAATGCGGGGACAATTCCCCAAAACTACATTTCGAGAAAAGTTAGGTCAAAGATTTCTTGGTTCTACATATCAGTATTTAATGCGTTATGCTCATGGTTGCATTGGTTTGTTAACAATGATGAAGGATGTCAGGCTTTTTCCGCCACTGTTTATGATATATGCTTATACTCCAATTGCACCTGGAAGAACGAGAATTCAACCAATTTATGTAACTGAAAAGCGTAAAGGCATTGTGGGATATTTGCTGAGTCAGTTTTTGCTATTCTGTACGCGCTTGGCTTACTATATGCTCAGGGATGAGGATGGTAAGATTTACGACAATATTCGCTTTAATCCAAAATTACTCCTTAGTATCGAATCGGCCATTAGCTGAATATATGGACTATGTAAACCAGCTAAAACCGTCTCGATGGTCAAAAAATCGGGGTGTAGAATAGTACATTAGATTAGCGATCGCTTAACCCAACAAAAGCTTTGGTAATGTTGTGTTTTATTTCTCAATCTAAATACATCTTAATTATTTTGTAGAATGCGCGATTTCCATCAACTCTTATTGAGAAGGTGCAAGATGAGAATACGGAATTGTAGCGTAGATAACCATTCTGGAATCTGTCACATTACACCGTAAATTTACCATAATGGTCGATAAAGTTTTAATTAAATATAATACAAATCGACTTTAGGTAATTTCCGAATAATGAAAAGTTTGCTGATTCCTGTTCAAAATTTGCAGCCAAGCGATCGCATCGCCATGTATGCGTTGCTGCAAAATCACTTTCAAGGTATAACCTGGGATGGCTTTCAAATCGATCTAGAGCGCAAAAACTGGGTTTTGTTGTTGAGAGATGAAACATCCAACGCACTCAAAGGATTTTCAACTCTGATGTTATGCCAAACGACTTTTTTAGGAGAAAAAATTAGTGTAGTGTATTCCGGCGACACTATCGTTGATCCTAGTGCTTGGTCGAGTACAACATTACCACGAAGTTGGATTGCCGCCATCAACTTTCTGCGTCAACATTATGCAGAAAATAAACTTTACTGGCTGCTAATTTGCTCTGGTTTTCGCACTTATCGTTTTCTCCCTACTTTTTGGCAAGATTTCTATCCGCGTTATGATGTTACAACACCTGCCGATGTAACAAATCTGATGGTGAATTTAGCACGGGAATACTATGGTAGTTTATACCAAGAATCAACTGGTATCGTCAATTTTCCGCATCCCCAAATTCTCTGTGAGGAGTTAATTGAAATCCCTACAGGAAGACAAACTAACCCCCATATCCAGTTTTTTGAAGAAATAAACCCTGGCTATCGATTAGGGGATGAATTAGTTTGTTTAACTGAAATTAACTATGATAATCTCACTCGTGCGGGAAAACGGATGTGGGAGTCAGAATCATCCTTACAATTTGTGCAAGATTGTGTTCTCATTTAATTTTTATGGTATCTACAAATCCACAATCAAACTTTAATAATCCGACACAATTTATAGAGGGATGGTACTGGACATTACCATCAAAAAAATTAAAAGTTGGCAAGGTAAAAGCTATAAAGTTGCTAGGTAGAAATCTGGCAATATATCGGGGAGTTAGTGGTCAGGTAGTAGCTATAGATGCTTATTGTCCACACATGGGCGCTCATTTAGCAGAAGGTAAGGTAGAAGGTGATGGAATTCGCTGCTTTTTTCATAATTGGAAGTATGACAGTCGCGGAATTTGTGTAGACGTTCCTTCTCTCGGAAAACCGCTACCTGTGTGTATTAAAACTTGGCACACAGCAGAAAAATACGGCATTATTTGGGTTTGGGTGGGAGAAGAAAAGCCAAGTTCGCTGCCTTTTGTACCAGAATTAGAACAGGCAGATTGTGATTATATATTGGGGACTCGATTTATCAAAAACTGCCATCCCAATGTCTTACTAATTAATGCGATTGATGCTCACCACTTCAATACAGTACATAATCTGCCTTTAGAGATTGTTTTTGATTCTCAAAACCTCAACCCTAACGCTATTGTCTTCAGCAACACTACACGCGGAGGGGACGATTCTTGGTTAATTCGCCTAATTCGTCCTCTATATCGCAACGAAGTTACTTATAGTATGTGTTACTGGTATGGCAGCACTGGCACTGTGACGCTAGGCCCGGATTTTCTGCACTTCTACATTATATTTACACTGCGAATGATAGAAGGTGGCAAAACTGAAGGGCAAACAATTCTTGTCACTCCCAAGCGTCCGGGATTTTGGGGATGGGTTTTAAATCGTGGTTTGTTATGGTTAACTCAGCAGGTTGGTAATTACTTTGCTAAAGGGGATACACAGGTATTTCAAACAATTCAGTTTGATTTAAAGACTCCTACTAAAGCAGATCAATCTATTCTGGAATTTATTCAGCACGTTAATCAACAAAAAGCTTTAAGCTGGGGAAAGTGGGAAACTGTTAATTATCCAAATATTCAAACTTTATCAACACCTAATAGTAATTCGCTATGAAGATGCAGTTAATTATTAAACGAACCGCCAAGTACGCCAAGATAGAAGGAGTAATCATTAAGTACAAACTCACGGAGAATTGGTATAACCCTGAATTCACATTAATTGAACAGGAAAAAAATGGATTTAAAATATAACATTGTCGGTTTTGACCTACCGCACACAGATAATGATGACCGTTTGCGACGGATATTAACAGCAGCGTTACCTAATCAGAATAATTATGATAGTTCCCCGCAATTAAATTATTGGGATGCTGATTTTTTTAAGTTATATCAAGTCAAAATTTTTCAGCAATCTAATATTAATGAACAATCTGCTATTTTGGAACTTGCTAACCGCAGTTTATTAGAAGAATCATATTTCATTGAGAAAGCAGGCGTTGGCTACATGGCAAAAATGGTACTGTTAGCAGAAACAGTTGAAGAACGAATCCTTTATGGACTGTTTACGGCTGATGAAGCTACCCACCTTCACCAAATTAGCCATTTTTTACCAGAAATGGAAGTAACTAGCACGAACGATCCGTTTTTACGCTTACTATCAGAAGTGGTTGAAAGTGCAGATAAAACAGTTTTGTTGTTTGTGCTGCAAGTGGTTTTAGAAGGATGGGGTTTAAGCCATTATCGACGTTTAGCGAAGGAATGTCGCTATCCAGTTTTAGCAGAACTTTTTTCCAGTTTTTTACAATCTGAATCCCGTCATCACGCTACGGGAACCACCTTATTTAATCAAATTACTGTTTCAGCATTCAGTCAAACAACAATTCTCGATGTATTGGCACAGTTTTTGTTTATGGTGCAGGTGGGGCCACAAAGCGTACTAGCAGCAATCGAACAAGTGAAAGGACATCTGACGCGATCGCAAAAAATCCAAATCTTAGAAGAACTAGATACAGAAACCCATAGCGGAACGCGATTACAAATATTGCGATCGCTCATGGGGGGAAAATCAGCCCAGTCTATCCTGCAAAATTTAGAAGAACGCGGAGCCTTTGAACCACTCCCCGCCCATCAATGTGTGTAATAAATCTCAATCTTATCTCTGCGTTAAATAAAAACGGATATGGAAAAAACTATTCATCGCAAATTACAAATTAACCACACCCGCAACAAACAGCAAGATCATACTGCTTTAATGGATGAAGCAGTTAACAATTTTCGCTATGAAGATTGTCAAAACGAGTATTGGAATCCAGAGGAATTTTCCCTACTATATGGTACACCGTTATGGGAACAGTCCAGCCAACATCAGCGTATAATTTTGAACCAACTTTACTGGGTAGCTTACTACTCACAAATTGTTTCTGCGGAAATTGCAACTATCTTTTTCAATCAAACCAGTGCAGCCGGACTTTACGCCCAAGAAGATTTTCGGTTAATCTGCGATACTTTAGATTTGGAATCCGCCCAAGAGCGATCGCACATTAACGCCTTCCGCACAATTGCCAAACAGGTTGAACAAGCGTTATTTGGGGAACTTATCTTTACCTACCCCATGCGCGGCCCCTTTACAGAAACGATGGTTTATGCTGACACCAATGCCCTAAAAACTTGGTGGAAAAAAATTCAACTTCAATACTTTGGGCTGATTTCTGCGAATAATACTTTTTTGGCTTGTCAGTATTTTACAGTCCGAGGAGTACGGACACTAAACGGCAAGTTAGTACAGCACAAACTCAGCAATTATTATCAAAAACATCCTCATTCTGAAGCTGCTCCAATCCCTGCTAAAGTCTCCTATTATCACTTCATGGATGAAAGTTTCCATTTCAATAGTTCGACAATTATATCTCACGATGTTATCACTTGCCTTAAGCCACCGAATGCTTATGAGAGACTGGTTGCTAATTTAGGATTGCTGGGATGTCAGCGCGATCATTTTCATTTTTCTGCGGCGATTAACGGGATATTTTGGTACGATCCGGCGCTGTATGGCAAGATTTATCGGGTGTTGCGATCGCGCATTTTTGAGATGAGTGACAAAGATGCTAAAGAAATGATGCGGCGTTGCTTTACTGAGGAATCGGAAGGATTACAGCGCAGTTTTTCAACTCATCAGGAGGCAATGAAATCTTATCAGATGTATGTTGAAAAACTCGATTATCTTTGGCAACATAATCGGGATATGTCACTGATGGGAACTAATTCAATTTCTCGATATTTGGCGACTCAAAAAAGGGCTTTTCAAGGTTTTGAACATCAAGAGGATTTGTTCTTATCTCATGCAGATACGCAGAGCCACAGAGAGGAATGGAAGAGTGTTGTTTAAGTAAAATTATTGCATATTATGGCTGACTTATGTAAGATATCCTTTCCGGGAAGTGCTTTTCTTCCGATCACTTTGGAATGTCATCAAAGTTTGTCTGAACATCTCACAATTCAGAATTCACCTGTTTTATTTGGTTGTCGGACTGGTATTTGCGGCACTTGTTTGGTTGAGGTTATTGGTGATATTCCTCCACCTCAACCTGATGAACAGGAAATGCTGGAGACGTTAGCAGCTAATCATCCTCATGCGCGGTTAGCTTGTCAGCTTGTTGATGTTATGGGTAATCTTGAAATTCGTAAGATTTAGATGGTGATTTAAAAACAACTAAAAGAGCAAGTATGGATTGGTTAAAGCGCGTCGCAGAAATTCGTAAAACTTGTAACGTGCCAGCACCAGCCCGAAATGTTGCTATTGCTAGAGTATGGGTAGATGAGACGTTTACCGAGCTATTCGCCTTCAGTGGTAAGCTATTGCGAGAGGGAGCGGTTGTTTTACCGAATCAACCGATGTTTAAAACCTTTGAAGTTACTGGACATCGAAGAGACTTAGACTCAGAGTACAAAATATTAGAAGCTATTGCCGAAAAATATACAAATAATAAAGAAGTAAAGGGTAAGATTGAGTTATTCACTGAAAGAGAGCCATGTGATTCGTGTGAGTATGTCATTAAGCAGTTCAGGCAAACTTTCCCGAATATTCAGCTAAATATACATCACGGAAATATTGCGTAAAGGAGTCGGTATAAATGTCAATTCGCAATTTACCCGAACCACTTCAGCTTATTTTTAACGAGAATCAGCTTTCGCCATGTTCAGATTTGGAAATAATTCAATTTGAACAACAGCAAGGTATTACTTTGCCCAGTAATTACAAAGATTTTCTCAAGATGATGGGGCATGGTGCTGGTAAGTTTTTGCGTGGTTCAGATTGTTTCTACCAGCATCTACCGCAAATTCAAGAATGGGCTAAAGAACTTTTGGTAGAAAATGATTTTCCTGAAGCTTTGCCAGAGGATGCTTTTGTATTTTTCATGCACCAGGGTTATCAGTTTAGCTTTTTTAGGCTTTCTGAAGGTGATAACCCACCGACTTACTCATATTGCGAAGGGCAGCAAGAGCCTTATTTCGTCAAAAGTCATGATACGTTTAGTGACTTTTTAGCGGTGGAAATAGACCTTTATTTAAAGTCTTTGATGTCTCTAGCGAGTTAGATATTTAGCACATCCAATTGACGTTAGTTTTCTTTTTAACCAAGACTGTTTGATTTGTAGTGCCAGAAGACTTTAACGCCCCTTTTACCAGATGAGATGTTGGCAGCATTTGAGGGTGGTGAGGAGTAAAACTTTTAAATCTTTAACCGTGTAAAGTTAGTACTTACTATTCTATGAAGAAAATAGAAATAGAATTTTTAGTGTTACTCCCAACTGGACGTTTGGTAAATTGCTTTGATGGATACGATTCCTTCAAAATACTTATTAAAAGTTCAGATGCATTATCTTCGACTCCTGGATCGTAACGAACTTCATAAGCGGTAGGATAGCCAAGGCGTTGAAAAAAATCATTGTCTTTTTCGTTGAGAATTACCTTGTTTTCTCTTAAGCCATATTTGACTAAAGTTTGTTGAATATTTTTAGCCGTCTCAGATAAGTTTTGCTTTGAATTGGGAAAATAAAGCATGATTTTGTAATCACTGAGTACGCTTATTATTCGAGCATTAATCTGTTTTCCAATAGACTTTGTTTCAGCCTTTAATTCTTCCTTCACATTCAAGCTTGCCCAGTCTAATAGAGGTTTGGATATCTCTGGCTGTATTAACTTGAGTAAAGATAATGCGGCAGACTGCTTTTTCAAATCTTGGCTACTTATGTCCCGATAAAATAATTCAATATATTTGGTCTGTAAATTGTCTTTTGCTTCAATTGCTTGTCTATTATTTTGTGCCTCAGCGAGTCTGAGTTGTGCAGATGAAATTTTGTTTCCTGCCTGGCTAGTTATAAACGCAAGAATACCTAACGAAACAGGAATAAATAACTTTTCAGCAAATTCTAACAGTTTTGTTTTTGATGAATCTTGTGGAGGTAAAACTCTTAAAACTTCATCAAGCTTTTTAGTAAGTTCATTTATCTTATCATCCATTTGTATAAATTCCTGCTTTTTTTATACATCAGTACATTACTACAGAAATCTCACGATTTCAACTACTATCCGCTTCACAAATAACTTCGTAGTCTAAATATAGGAATCCGGTTTGATTCTTGTTCATTATACTGAGACTCAATTGTTGATTCGATAAGGTTTACGGTTTACAGCTTATTCAAAAATAAAATAGTAGCCCTATTATAGATTGCCATAATTTAAATACGATCGCTCTCTCCCCTCTCCCACCCACTATGCAATTTGCAGATTTCTGGTACATTGTCGCACTCAGCGAACAGTTACAACCTAACAAGGTATTATCACGCACCGTTTTAGGAGAATGGTTAGCGATATTTCGCGGTGAAGATGGACAAGCCGTAGCTTTGCGCGATCGCTGTTTACACCGCAATAGCCGTTTATCATCAGGTAAAATCTGTAACGGTGCTTTACAATGTCCCTATCATGGTTGGGTATATGACGGGGTTGGAAACGTTATTGCTGTTCCAGCCGAAGGAGATGATTTCAAACCTTCCCCACAGCGTCGAGCCAAGTGTTACGCTACCAAAGAACAGGATGGCTATGTTTATGTGCGGTTAGCTGATAGCGTTGATCTTGAACCATTTTCTATGCCTAACTACGGACAAAGAGGATGGGAAACGGTACGGGTAATTAACCGTTTTGCTAACAATGTGACTAATTGTGCGGAGAACTTTATTGATATTCCCCATACGGCTTTTGTTCATCCTGGTGTTTTCCGTACTTCCCGCCAACAAAAGTTAGAGATGACTGTAGAACGCTGGAATGGTTCGGTTTTGGTGGAGTATCGCAACGAAAACAGTAATTTGGGATGGTACAGCCGTTTTCTGAATTTGCAGGGTGCAGAGATTAAACATAGCGATCGCTTTTATATGCCAAATATTACCTCTGTAGAGTATAAGATGGCACATAATCGCCATTTGTTCATTACCAGTCAATCTATTCCAGAAACCGATAATTCAACTCTGGTTTACACGGATGTCACCTATAACTATGGTATTTGGAATAAGTTAGCACGTCCCTTTGTGCGGTGGACTGCTCAACACATTATCCGCCAAGACGTGGAAATTTTAGGTATTCAGGGGGAAGCGATCGCTAAATACGGGACACAATTTTATAATACCTCTGCGGACACAATTCATATATTTATC
Source organism: Nostoc sp. C110 (assembly GCF_043099725.1). Classification (GTDB taxonomy): domain Bacteria; phylum Cyanobacteriota; class Cyanobacteriia; order Cyanobacteriales; family Nostocaceae; genus Nostoc; species Nostoc muscorum_A. The sequence goes on from NZ_CP171148.1 coordinate 220,550, forward strand.
GAGTCAATTATGGCAGCTATATCTCGTGGAGAAGATCCGCGTTTATTGCCAAACCAATCAGTAAAAGTTACATTTTGGGTTTAAGAGGTTGTTTGAAAAGTATTTAGCTGTGATTTTAGGCATTTGTTGATCCCCCCTAACCCCCCTTTTTAAGGGAGGAACTGGAATCAAATTCCCCCTTTTTAAGGGGAATTTAGGGGGATCTAAAATGTTTTGCTACTAAGAAAAGGACTTTTCAAACATCCTCTAAGAATAATTCGTAATTAATCCAAATCACCGTGAGCAATCAGAAGTGGGAATACAGAACTTTTCACAACTACTAATTTTTGGCTCTTTTATCGGATTAGTTGGTTGGACTATTACCAATCAGGTTGGACAAACTCAATTTAAAGTGAAAAGTCGTGAAGATTGGCTAATAGATAGTACAGGGTTAACGATTCAAGGAATTTTGATTCCCTTACTACAAGCTACTTTGGTTTATTGGCTTTATCAATATTTACTACCCTCTCAACAAGGATATTTAAAAGTATCAGTAGTTTCGGCTTTTATTATCAGTTTTGTTGTGGTTGATTATTTATATTATTGGAATCATCGTTTATTACATACTAAATTGTTGTGGAAGGTTCACCAAGTCCATCATACTGTTACTCAGATGGATGTATTAGGAACTTCTCGCAATACACTTTGGACAAGTTTGTTAATTATTTATTTATGGATACACACTTTATTTTTGTATCTATTAGCCGATCCAACAGGTTATATACTTGGAGTAAGTCTAACTTCTGCCTTAGATTTATGGCGACATAGTAGCTTGATAATTCCTGAAAGTAGCTGGCTTTATAAATTTTTATCTTCTTGGTTAATCTTACCACAGGATCATGCTTGGCATCATTGCCGCGAAGTCCACAATTATAACTATGGGGCTAATCTGAAAATTTGGGATAAGTTACATGGAACATATTATGAAAGTAAAAACTTGCCATCTATAATCGGAATTCCTAGCTCATTAAACTTTTTCCAAAAACTTTTATTCCCATTTTAATGACAGTTATAAGTAAAATTCTTTCCTTTTTTCCAACCTTTATATTATTGCTAACTGGGGCAGCAATAGTCTACCTCGCCTATTCACCTAACATCTTCAGCATTCTGGCGGTGTTCCTTTTTATTTATGGGCTACCAGTGCTAGTTTACCGCTTGCATGAACGGCTTTATCCTGTGCGGGAAGGCATTAGTTATCTACAAGGTAAAGAATATAGTCCCTGGTGGGGTAGTCATCAAATCCAGGTAATTTATATTGCAATTCCGGTGTTGGAAGCAGTGCTGCGACTGATTCCAGGGGTGTTTTCCTGTTGGTTGCGATTGTGGGGTGCTAAAGTGGGGCGAGATGTATACTGGACAACAAGATTGGAGATTGCCGATCGCAGTTTATTAGAAATTGGCGATCGCGTCGTTATCGGACATGGTGTCGGGATCTATTCTCACATTATTAAACCCCGCAAGCAAAATTTAATGTTGTATGTCAAAAAAGTCAAGATTGGCAGCAATGTTTTTGTTGGTGCTGGATCTAATCTTGCTGCTGGTGTCGTCATTGCTGATGGTTCTTATGTACCAGCAATCAGTAACCTTTATCCTAATCAAAAGGTGCAATAATGCGTCCGATTATTCAGCTTTTTGGGCAAATTCTCGCGCCAACTGCGAGGCGATTTCATCAAGCTTTGGATAACCCAGAGTTAATGCAGACATCTGTACAAAAGGAAATTTGCGATCGGCTAATCAAAAGTGAGTATGGTAAAATTTTGGGAATTCATTCTGTAGATGATTGGCAGCGTGTACCAATCGTAGATTATGATGCACTCGAACCCTGGTTAAATCAGAAACCGCAGCAAATTTCCCTCACACCAGAACCAATTTTGTTCTATGAAAAAACCTCTGGTAGTAGTGGAGCAGTAAAATGGATTCCTTATACTCAATCTTTGCGGCGATCGTTTAATCAGATGTTCTGTGTATGGGCGCATGATTTGATTGTACATGGCCCGAAATTTTCTACAGGCAAGCTTTATGCTTGTATCTCGTCACAATTAAATGTAGCTGATAGCCAAACTTTACAGGATGATTTAGATTATTTAGATGGCTGGTTGCGTTGGTTTTTGCGTCCTTGGTTGGTGATGCCAAATAAACTTAATCGGCTGCATGACGCGAATGTATTTAAACATCAACTGGCTTTGGCATTATTAGAGGCTGAGAAATTAGAAATTATCTCTATTTGGAGTCCTAGTTTTCTCCAAGTACATTTAAAATACATTCAAGAAAATCAGGATTTATTGCGAATAGAATTACACAATCGGATTTCACCTCATCGCCTGCAACTTCTCAGCGAAAGCAATATTCCCTGGATGCAACTCTGGCCAAATTTGAAGCTAATTTCTTGCTGGGATAGCGCCAATGCAGCAGATCAAGCTCAGGGATTAAGATCGCAATTTTCAGGTGTATTAATTCAAGGTAAAGGATTACTAGCAACGGAAGCCCCAATGACGATTCCCTTGATTGTGGCTGGGGGATGTGTGCCAGTTCTGGATGAAGTGTTTTTCGAGTTCGAGGATGATGCTGGTTCACTGCATGGTTTACATGAACTCAACATTGGCAAGGAATACAGGATTATTTTATCCCAGAAAGGAGGATTGTATCGTTATCGAATTGGCGATCGCATCCGGGTAACTCATTACTATCGCCACACTCCCTGTTTAGAGTTTCTCGGACGACATCAAGCTATTAGCGATTTGGTGGGCGAAAAGTTACAAGAAACTTTTGTAAAAAATGCTCTGACTATGTTAAATTTGCAAGAAAATAATTTTAAAAGTTTGATGCCCATTGCCGATCCTCCACACTATATTCTATTACTAGATTCGGCAAAAGAAACCCCACAAACTATTGCCGAACAATTGGATCTAGCTTTATCAGAATCATATCATTACAAAAGAGCTAGAGCCATCGGTCAACTTGCACCACCACAGGTTTTAATCTCTAGTCAAATTTCTGAAATATTAGTTTCCCATCGTATCCGCACTGGAAGTATTTGGGGAGGTATTAAACATCCAATTCTGGCAACTTCACCCATTAGTACTGAACTTTTACAAGAGTTGAAGTTGGAAATTGACCAGAAATAGCTAACCTCTAGATTTTGATGATTTCCTTGCTGTCCTTGTTTATTTAGTAATTTCCCAACAGTCATCATCTGCGATCACCTCTGTGGTAAGTTCATTTCATGGAAGTACTGAAGTCTTAAAAAGCACATTTATAGAGGCGCACAGATGTGCGTAGCGGAGATTGGATGTTTTTTTACTATCAATAAATTAATCTAATTTCGTTCTGTAAATTTTGAAAAATGTAGAAGAATACTACAAGCAGTTCAATATTAGAGATGCAAAATGGCATTGGGCCTCGCAGCGATAACGCATCTCTAAGCGGATTATTGCGATAAGGCGATCGCTAGATGCCATATTGATATACACGGAGACAAAAAAGTGCAAATTACTAAGCGCAACGTTGAGTTAAGAGTCGATGGCAGTTTAATGCGTGTTTATGTTGCGGCTCCTAAAGCAGCAGGAAAATACCCTGGTATTGTCTTCTACAGTGATATTTATCAGTTGGGTGATGCAATGATTCGTCTAGCGAACTACTTAGCAGGATATGGCTATGTAGTAGCAGCACCAGAAATTTTTCACCGAATTGAGCCAGTTGGTTTAGTAATAGAGCCAGACGATCTGGGAAGGATGCGGGGAAATGACGATGCGCGTCGAACCTCCGTAGCTGATTATGATGCCGATTGCCTTGCTGTGATTGAATTTCTGAAAGGAGAGAGTGCAGTTTCTCCAAATCAAATAGGCACTTTAGGCTTTTGTATTGGTGGACATTTAGCCTTCCGCGCAGCATTTCAAAGCGAAATTCGGGCTGCCGTTTGCTGTTACCCGACTGGGATTCCCAGTGGTAAACTGGGTAAACAGGTAGCTGATACAATCCAGAGGGTAAGTGAAATCAAAGGTGAGATGCTAATGGTGTTCGGTACTCTTGATCCTCATATACCAGATAGCGATCGCCAAACCATAATAAAAGCAATTGAGAATGCTAATATACCTCACCAAGTTTTCTTGTATGAAGCAGAACATACATTCATGCGCGACGACGGTTATCGTTATGATTCTAGTGCTACCACCGCAGCTTGGTCTGAAATAATAACTTTTTTGGGACGCATATTTGCAAACTGAAAACTCCTATTATTGCTTTCTTCGCGTCAATTTTGAGTTTTCTGCAAAGCTAATAACCCAGCACCATAAGCAGGTTCATACCTTGGAAAAATCACCTTTACATTAGGAAACTTCTTAACAAGAGACGCTGCAAATCTTTCATGGATCTTGCATCTACCACGCCATACACTTCCCGTTGTGACTACTTCTAAAATTGAGTCAGCACTAAAAATTGCATCAATTACTGTAGATGTAGCTTTTACTAACTCTTTTACAGCATCATCAATGATAATATTTGCTACAATATCACCTGAAGCTGCTGCCAAATCTACAACTGGTGCTAAAGCTGCAATCTGTTTAACTCCCCATTCTCGCCGATATACTACTTCTATTAAATCTTCTATACTTTCCAAATCAAGATGCTGTGTGAAACCCTCTATCAAACTCGTTGATATTTCTCGTCCATCATAAGATTTTAATGCTGCATTCATGCCTGCGATCGCAATTTTATAGGCGCTACCTTCATCTCCTAAAATATAACCCCAGCCACCGACCCGTTTCGTATGTCCTTCATGATTTCGTCCGAAAACTATCGAACCAGTACCTACTGCAACCACAATTCCTACAGGCTGGCCAATTCCACCAACTAAAGCAATTAAAGCATCATTACAAATTACAATATTCGCTGGTTGTAACGCGCAATTAATAAGCAATTTGTTATTCTGTAACTCTTTAACTAAACCTTTCACGACTTCGATATCTGTTGCACGACCTACACCTGCTAAACCCAAACATATCGCATCAATATTCACAGAATTTGTAATTATTGCTGCCTCAACCGCATTTTTAATTGCAGATTGAATAGATTGTAGAGTGGCTTCGATACCTATACTTTGATAATTAGATGGGCCTGCTTCACCGTAACCTAGCACTTGACGCAAATCATCCATCAAGACACAAACAGTCTTGCTACCACCGCCATCTATTCCTAAAACATAACTCATGGGTTGTAATAATATTACTGATTTAGACGCTTTAATTCTTCCTTCAAAGGAATAAAAAAGATAGCAATCATTCCAGGAATAGTAAACAAACAAACCAAGATAAAAAATAATGGATAGCCAAAAGATTTTTGGAGATAACCGCTAACTAATCCAGGTAGCATCATTCCTAAAGCCATAATGCCAGTGGATATGGCAAAATGAGAAGTTTTATATTCGCCTTGGGAAATATACATTAAATAAACACTAAAAGCCGTAAATCCAAAACCATAGCCAAATTGTTCTAATGAAACCAAGGGATATATTAATTTTAACGAAGGTTTAGCATAAGCCATATATACATAAAATATATCAGGCAAGTTTAATGCCAAAGCCATAGGAAATAGACACTTTTTTAATCCATATTTTGAAATTAGCAAGCCTCCTAAAATTCCTCCACAAATCAGGGATATTACCCCAAAAGTACCGTATACTAGCCCGACATCTGACGTTGATAGCCCTAAACCTCCTACTTCTGGTTTGTCCAATAAAAACAAAGAAGCTATCTTGACAAGCATCGCTTCGCCAAATCTGTATAGCAAGATAAAGGCTAAAATACTGATAATTTTATCTTGAGCAAAATATGAGCTAATGATTGACCAAAATGGTATATTTTCTCTAACTTGTATTTGTCGTTGATTATCAGATTCCGGTAATGGTAAAAATAGGCGATGGGAAATAAACAGGATTGCTAAAATTAAAGCTGAGAATCCAATAGCAATAGTCCAACTTAAAGGAATGTTGTTGAGAGATACTTCAAGCTGACCTGCTAAGACTACTAATATTCCAGAACCGAAGATAACAGCCATTCTATAAGATAGTGAGCGAATGCCGACAAAGAAGGCTTGTTGTTCTGGAGATAAAGCGAGGAGGTAGAAGCCATCTGTGGCAATGTCATAAGTTGCAGAAATAAATGCTCCTATTGTTAATGTTGCGAGGGAGATAAAAAAGAAATTTGGCAGTTGTAAGGAGAAGGCTATCAAACCCAAGCAGCAAAACATGGCAAATTGGGTATAAAGTATCCATTTACGTTTGCTAGAGTAAGTATCAACAATTGGGCCCCAAAACATTTTGATGACCCAAGGTAGATAGAGGAAGCTTGTCCAAAGGGCAATTTGGGCGTTATCGATTCCGAGTTTTTTGTAAAAGATTACGGAAACTGTGTTGATGATGATGTAAGGTATGCCGGAGGTGAAATATAGGGTGGGGATGAATGTCCAAGGGGAGGTTGTTTGGTGTTTCATGGATTTGGGGGACGAACCGCGAAGGCGCGAAGTACGCGAAGGAAGAGTTAAGAAGAGAGGATAATGCGTTTGATGCCTTGTTTAAGGATGGGGACGTTAAAGTTGATGAGAAGACCAAGGGGATGTTTGGTCATTTTGAGGTATGAGAGGACTTGAGCTTCGTGGATGGGAGCTAAATTTTGAACGGCTTTTAATTCAACAACTACAACATCGCCAACGAGAAAATCTAATTGTCCTTCGCCAACAGGATGTCCTTTATATTCCACTGCTACTGGATGTTTAGACTTATTAGGTATCCCACGCATTAGAAATTCTAGTTTCAGTGCCTTGTGATACACCTCCTCCAAAAACCCTGGCCCCAACACCCTATGTACCTCAATCGCTGCGCCAATCACAGCATACGCTAGCTGCTCCGGTTTATCACCAAGCTGCCTCATCCTTCTTTCCTCTTCCTTCGCGTACTTCGCGCCTTCGCGGTTCGTTTCCATATAATCCCTCTCCAACCCTGTGGCAAAATTTATTAGAGTCCTTCCTTAGTTTTCCCGCATGACCGCAACCATTCCCAATCTCCCCAGTCTCTACGACCCCTTTTCCACTGAAGCCAAGTGGCAAAAATTCTGGGAAGACAACCAAGTTTACAAAGCTGACCCCAACAAAGGCGGCGAACCCTACTGCATCGTCATTCCCCCCCCCAATGTCACAGGCAGCTTACACATGGGTCACGCCTTTGAAAGTGCCTTAATTGATACCCTTGTGCGCTACCACCGGATGCAGGGACGCAATACCCTATGGCTACCCGGAACTGACCACGCCAGCATTGCTGTCCATAGTATGCTGGAAAAGCAACTCAAAACAGAGGGTAAGACTCGCTACGAATTGGGGCGCGAAAAATTCTTAGAACGCGCTTGGCAATGGAAGGCTGAGTCTGAGGGAACGATTCTGAATCAGCTACGACGCTTGGGTGTCTCGGTTGACTGGTCACGGGAAAGGTTTACCCTGGATGAGGGTTTATCTAAAGCTGTTGTCGAGGCGTTTACTCGCCTCTACGAAGAAGGCTTAATTTATCGTGGAGAATATTTAGTTAACTGGTGTCCCGCCTCTCAGTCGGCTGTGTCTGACGTGGAAGTTGAAAATCAAGAGGTGAATGGAAATCTCTGGCACTTCCGCTATCCCCTCACCGATGGTTCCGGTTTTGTAGAGGTAGCGACAACTCGACCAGAAACGATGCTGGGTGATACGGCTGTAGCAGTTAATCCCAATGACGATCGCTACAAACATCTCATTGGCAAAACTCTAACTCTGCCAATTCTACAACGAGAAATTCCCATTATTGGCGATGAATTTGTTGACCCGACTTTCGGCACGGGTTGCGTGAAGGTAACTCCCGCCCATGACCCGAACGATTTTGACATGGGTAAGCGTCACAATCTGCCGTTAATCAACATTATGAATAAAGACGGCACTCTCAACGCCAATGCTGGGGAATTTCAAGGACAAGACCGCTTTGTTGCTAGAAAAAATGTGGTTTCTCGCCTAGAAGCAGATGGCTTTTTGGTGAAGATAGAAGATTATAAGCATACCGTTCCCTACAGCGATCGCGGTAAAGTACCTATTGAACCCCTCCTCTCAACTCAATGGTTCGTCAAAATTCGCCCCTTAGCTGACAACAGTCTCGAATTCCTCGACCAGCAAACTTCTCCAGAGTTTGTCCCTCAACGCTGGACTAAGGTCTATCGTGATTGGCTAGTAAAACTCAAAGATTGGTGTATCTCTCGCCAATTATGGTGGGGACACCAAATTCCGGCTTGGTACGCTATCAGTGAAACGGATGGACAAATTACTGATAACACGCCGTTTGTAGTGGCAAAGTCGGAAACTGAAGCTTGGGAAAAAGCTAAATCACAATTTGGCAAGAATGTCAAGCTAGAACAAGACCCAGATGTATTAGATACTTGGTTTTCTTCTGGACTTTGGCCGTTTTCGACTTTAGGCTGGCCAGAACAAACTCAAGATTTAGCGACTTACTACCCAACTACTACTTTGGTGACAGGCTTTGACATAATCTTTTTCTGGGTAGCCAGAATGACCATGATGGCTGGGCATTTTACGCAGCAAATGCCTTTCCAAACAGTTTACATCCACGGCTTGGTGCTGGATGAAAAAGGTCAGAAGATGTCAAAGACCAAAGGTAATGGCATTGACCCGTTGTTATTAATTGACAAATATGGTACTGATGCCCTGCGGTATACCCTAATTAGAGAAGTGGCTGGCGCTGGTCAAGATATCCGGCTAGAGTACGATCGCAAAAAGGATGAATCGGCATCGGTGGAGGCATCACGCAACTTTGCAAATAAGTTGTGGAATGCTGCTCGCTTTGTGATGATGAATTTGGATGGACAGACACCGCAACAATTGGGGAACCCAGTAGCCACAGAATTGAGCGATCGCTGGATTATCTCGCGGTATCATCAAGTTATCAAACAAACCAGCAATTACATCGATAATTACGGGTTAGGGGAAGCAGCAAAAGGACTCTATGAGTTTATTTGGGGTGATTTCTGCGATCAGTATATTGAACTGGTGAAATCCAGATTGCAAGCAGATGCCGATCCAGTATCGCGGCGGGTAGCACAGCAAACCCTCGGCTACATATTAGAAGGAATTTTAAAACTGCTTCATCCGTTGATGCCTCATATTACCGAAGAAATTTGGCAAACTCTCACCCAACAACCAGCAGATTCCCCGCAAACTTTACCATTGCAAATCTATCCCCAGATAGATGCAAACCTAATTGATCCAGCTTTAGAAGAACAGTTTGAATTACTGATTGCTACTATCCGCACAATTCGGAATCTGCGCGCAGAAGCGGATATTAAGCCAGGGGTAAAAGTGACAGCGAATTTGCAAACTGAAAGCGAGAAGGAGCGGGAAATTCTCACTGCTGGACAGTCTTATATTAAAGATTTGGCGAAGGTTGAGACTTTAACCATTACTGACAAAGAAAAAAGCCAAATTGTTGCTGCGAAGAAACCTCAGAGGGGTTTGAAGATAATTGGCTTAATTTTTGTGGCCATTGTCTTTGGTAGATTGGGTTTAGCTGCGGGAAATGCCATTGATGACATTCCCATTGTCGGAACTTTCTTTGAATTAGTTGGTTTTGGTTACACAGCTTGGTTTGTTAGCCAAAATTTACTCACTGCTCAAGCGAGAGTTAGGTTATGGGGGCGCTTTTTCCCGCAGAGAGAATTAGAACAACCACAAGAACCAGAAAATGCGATCGCAGGTGTAATTGGTACAATACAAGTGCTAATTCCTCTAAGCGGTGTGGTAGATATTGAAGTTGTACGTGCCAAGCTAGAAAAAAGCTTGAGTAAAGCTGAAGCCGAAGTTCAATCCCTGAGTACCAGATTAAACAATCCTAGTTTCGTAGATAGAGCTAGACCTGACGTGGTACAAGGGGCGCGGGAAGCCTTAGCAGAAGCACAAAAGCAAGCTGAAATTTTGCGCGATCGCCTTCAGGGGTTAATGTAGGCATAGCCTGCGTGGACTAGGATAACTGTAATGGGTAATGGGAGTGTTAATAATGCCAATTACCCATTACCAATTAACAAGATCCAAATATCAATTCTGGGACTTATTATTTTATTAAATTTTTTTAATTTTTAATTTTTAATTGGAGCGAAGCGACCCTCATGCTATATCTAGCCCAGGTGCGTAAAAACGATTTTTTAGACCAGCACCAGTTACGCTTGTTGGCGCGTCAAGAAGCTGATAACTTGTGGGCGATAATTCCAGAAGAGGCTTTCATTCTGCTAGGAAAGGGAAAGAACATGAGTGAGAACTTGCTTGTTTTAGTAGAACTTTCCTCAACAGGCGACATTGAAAGAATAGAAGACGCTACCAACTGGGTACTCCATTTGGTACAAAACTACCTCACCATCGGCATTACCCCAGAGTTTTTGCAGCACGAAGCCGAGCGAGCAGAACATTGGCGGCAATCCTTGACGTTGCAAAACCAAGATTTAGCGAGGCGTTCCTTAGAATTGGAAGCTCGTCGTGAACAAATTCAAGCCTTAGAAGAAAGCCTCAAACGTGAGAAAAACGGTTATCCCCAACAGGAAAGTTAAAAGCCAATATGGTTCAGTTAAGGCTAAAGCTCTTTGTCAAAGTCAATTTTTTTAACGAACCGCCAAGGACGCAAAGAGAAGAAAGAAATGCTTAACTGAACTGTATTGACTTATATGGCATAGGTGAATAAAGCGCAACATCATACAGAATTAGTACAAGTATGCTGTATTCTTAACTTCACCGATAAATTGCTTTTCGAATAAATGCTTAATTTTATTTCCTATTTGCTTTTGGCTCAAGCAGCACTTTCTCCAGCATCTGAACCCCAGGAAATCTTCATTCCGCAACAAACAAGACCTTTACCTGGCCATCTTGATGCAATACCAGTATTTAACAGTAATAACCCAGAAGTAGTTCAGAGTGAAGGTATTCTGCTGTCTACATTTCCTCCTCAAGGCAAAAAAGTGCCAAGCGCACACCTGAACTTTTTATGGAAGGGACGCTTTGATTTGTTTTCTCATCATATTGCTCGAGCCATTGAGACTCCAAATGATTTGCGGACTCTTTATTTAGGGGTGATTGTTTACAATCCAAGCGATCGCCCTGCAACTATAAACATATTGCAAGCAGCCAGTTATGTTAGTCAACCTGATGCACCTTTTCTCAAACTTCCCCCCATACAGTCAAATAATTCGGGAAACATTTACGCTGGGCCTGGCGATCGCGTCATGAATGATGTGCTACGAGGAAAACGGCAGTCAGGATGGCCAGCGCAGTTAGTAATTCCACCAAAACAAAGCCGGATGTTAATGAATCATCCAATTCCAGTGCGTCCTTTAAAACCGCCATTAAATGGACGTTCTACTTTGTTGCGTTTGTACAGTGATAGTCCAGTTTATATGGCGAACCTAGCTATGTTTGCCAAACCCAATCCAGATGCTACTGAACGAGCGCCCACTTTAAAAGAATGGGAAAACTTGTTAGAAAATGGTGATTTTGCGGGGCCGCGTGAACCTGCTCCTAGCCCTCCAAATAATCTTACAGCCACAGCAGAAATTTACGGTCGGGTAGCAGCGGTAGCTGTCGGCTCTCGTTGGCAAGCACAAGTTACCGACTCCAATAGTTCATACCTGACAATTCCTGCTTCAGGACAAGCTTTTTCATACGGTTTAAGTACCCTTTTAGCAGGCAAAATGGGTACTGGACAAAACCAAACTGCCAAACTCGCGGTGCGTTATCCTGGTACTGCTTACGAAGCTCACGGCAACTACGGTATTGAATATAACATCTCGCTACCATTAATCAACAATACCGCCAAACCACAAACTGTAAATGTGCTTTTTCAAACACCTATTAAAGAAGACGACTTAAGTAAACCTGGGCTTCGCTTTTTTTCACCACCCCAACCATCCGTCTTTTTTCGAGGCACAGTTCGTATTCGCTACAATGACGATAATGGCTTACCCAGAACCCAATATTGGCATTTAGTTCAACAACGGGGACAGATGGGAGAACCGCTTGCTCAATTAAAAATGTCTCCAGGCCAGCTGCGAATGGTAAAAGTAGATTTTCTCTACCCACCAGATGCTACACCCCCTCAAATGCTGACAATTCAAACTGTAGACCAAAAATAAGGCAAAGCAAAGAAAGCAGGACTTGCATTCCTTCCAATCCATCTTTATCAAAGTAGTCTACTCAACCTATGTTGTTGCTTTCTTCAAGCAGCGTGTATCCTTACCAGCCTCTTTGCAGTCTTCAAAAACGATTTTTTTATTAACAATTTCTTGCTTTGCATTCAATACCTTTTGCTTAACTGCTTCCGGTATGATTGCTCCAAATTTCCCTAAAAATAATATATCTGGTCTTTCTAAACCAATTGTATATATTTGTCCTTTGATTTGTTTTTGCTTGGCTAATTCTGCTATATAAGCTATGGCTAAATCTAAGCGTTTGACAGCACTGGTTAAAACAGCTTTTGGTGCAACGTCTAATTGATCCTTGGTGTTACCAAAAGCATATACTCCTTTTTCACCTGCTGTTTGTAAAACTGCGGCTGAAGCATTATCTAACCATTGATAGATGACATCAGCCCCAGAAGAAATTAATGCCAGAGTTGCTTCCTTCGCTTTAGAAACATCATCCCAATCACCTGTAAAAGTAGAAGTAATTTGGATATTTGGTTTAACAGACTTTGCCCCTAATTCAAATCCCCGCAGTTCTCCCTCGGTAGCGGGAAACTTCTCTCCAGCAATATAAGCCAATTTATTAGATTTAGTTACAAAAGCAGCGATAATGCCACATAAATAACTAGCTTGTAGGTGATCTATTCGTAAAGAAGCAATATTCTCACCCTTGAGATTACCATTTACTCCCACAAAAAATGTGTTGGGGAACTGTGAGGCGACTTGTTCAATTGCGGCATCAAATTGTCCGCCATGCGCGAAGATGAGATTGTAGCCTTTACGAGCAAAATCTGTTAATACTTCTGTCTGATCTGCTTGTGCTACTTTTTCGACATAGGCAGTTTCTGCACCTAGCTTTTGTTTTGCTAGATTGATTCCTTCATAACCAGATTGATTCCAGCCTTTGTCAGTAATCATCCCAGGGAGAGCGATCGCTATTTTAAACCCTTCAGTACCACCTGTTGTTGTCGCTGTTGGTGTCGTCGGCTTATTACTGCAAGCTTGTACCACTAAGCTGGTAGCAAACGCGGCTGAACCAAACAAGATAAATTCACGCCGACTAAAGTTTGTTGTCATACCTCGCCTTCAGATAAATAGTTATTTGAGTTATTTCAACACTCTAAAGTCGTAGGTGCTATTTTGGAAACAATTTCTCCCGAATTTATAAATTCAGCAAAATCATCGCATTACCTTGACTGTTTGAAGACAGCAGTGATTTATACGATATTTTATTACTTATAAAACCACCAGTCAATCGTAAATAACTCATTTGCAGCCCTGAAGAGCCGGGATTACCATTCTGAGTGATTGGCTGATAATCAATACGGAGAATAAATTTTATAATTCATTAACCGTAAAGGGAACTATGGATGGTAAAAACTCTTGAAGAGATGGGGAAAATTCTAATCTTGCTGCATAATCATCTGTTTGTGATACTTCTAATTCAATTGTTGGCTGATTCTCTTCATCAAAGAGCAATTGAATTTGATAATCTGTCCAGAATTTTTCGCCTAGTTCATCTTCTAAATCGAAAAGGAGTTGTTCATCATCACCCCATATATTCGACCAAAGTACTATCCTATTAGCCCGAAAATGATTTTGACCTGTTGTATCTCCAATTACAAAATATGCTTCGACACTTAAATTAAATTCTAACTCATCGACTTCTGCTTCTGTGATCTTACAGTTAACCACTATTAAAGTATCTGGGTTAACGTTTACTAGCTCCTCTTGACGTTTTAATAATTCTTGAAATACGAAATTCGGCAACAACTGAGAACGCTCTTCAAGTGCTTGCTTTTGAGTTTCTGGGGAATAACGAGTTTTTAATTCTTGTGTGATTAAATTTAAAATATCTTTACTTGCTAAATTGATAACTATCTTTTTATTTGCCGGATTAAGGAAGCATCCTTGATTAAGCTCAATGCGCTTTTTTATTGTCATAGTTCTCTAAAGTACTTTTACTGCGATCGTATCATCTATAAATCAAACTAAAATTTGGTCGCATCATTTTAGCCTTAAGCTACGCCAACACAATCAAATGCGAACAAGCCTTTTTGATATACCCCAAAGACTTGACACACCCACTAAATATTAAAAGCGATCAAATTCGAGTCCGCAGCCTCACATTTTCCCTAGATGATAATCTCGATCGCACAGGTCAAACCTTCTTAAAAAAACTTTTTCTCTTAATCCCTCAGAACTCACACCAATAAATTAGTAAAGGGGATAGATGACATTCGCTTGTGGCGAAGCACCCATCCCCGAATAGCTGCCCAGATCATTAACCTGGAATCTATAGTCCGGTATCTAATCATCCCAGTATGGTCTGAGATATGTCGATTGTCACTGGGATAGATACTGATTTAGAAGATATCTACGAAAAGATAGTTACACGTTACTCTTTTTCACGCCTTCCATACCCAACAGCGCCGTTCCGTAAGCAGCTTCTGTATACACTGACGGTACTACAGGAATCTGCAAATAACGCGCTCTAATCGTAGTCCAAGTATCATTAGCCGCACCACCGCCAGCAGTATAAACACGGCTTAACTTGTCTGCTCCCATTTGCTGTAATAATTCGTACCCTCGTGCTTCTATGCGGGTAATACTTTCTAACAACCCATGCAAAAATTCCACTGGGTTATCTGGGCGTGGTGACAAACGTGGGGCTAAATTGGGATCATTAATTGGAAAGCGATCGCCTACCTTCAACAACGGATAATAATCTAACTCGCTGGCAATTGATGGATCAATCTCACGGCTAAGGCTATCTAACTCAGCGTTGGTGAAAAATTGCTGAAGTACTGCACCTCCAGTATTAGAAGCACCACCAGTCAGCCACAAATCACCCAACCGATGGCTGTAAATTCCATATCTGGCATCTTCTAGACGGGTACGACTTAATAACTTTAGTACCAATGTTGAACCAAGGGAAGTCACGGCTTCACCAGGTAATTTTGCACCACTGGCGAGAAAAGCCGCGATACTATCAGTTGTACCTGCACATACCAGACAATCACGGCTAAAACCAAACTTATCCACAATTTCAGGACGTAATTCGGCAATGGGAGTACCAGGAGTTAAAACTTTGGGTAGCTGAATCGGTATTTGCAGTTTTTCTAGCCATTCTGGGTATTTCAACTCTTCCACGTCATAACCCAGCTTTAAAGCATTATGGTAATCGCTAATTCCCAACTGTCCATGTAGGAGAAACCCCAGCCAATCTGCCTGATGCAGAAAATATCTAGCTTCACTAAAAAAGGGTAATTGCCTCATCCACAAAAGTTTGGCGAGGCTGGAGGTGGCACTCAACACAGTATGATTGGGGGGTGCTATACTCCTCAAATGCTCTAGCAGCAATGATCCCCGCGCATCGTTATACATCATTGGTACGTCTGTTGGATTGCCAGCAGCATCAACAAGCAAGACGGTCGAAGAAGTACCATTAATGGCGATCGCTTTAATTTTTCGCCGCAATTGGTCAGGTATTTGTTCCAGCAGTACAAATAAAGCCTCCTGCCAAATTTTTGGCGTAACGGTGGCTGTTGAGTCTTGGAAGGGATATCTCACCTCAGCCTGAATACAATAGGCTTCCTCGTCAATTACCACGCCGCGTGCGCCAGATGTACCGAAGTCGATACCCAAATACAAATTCATAATTTTTATAAATTTTTTTAATAGAGAATAAATAAGGACTACTGACTAATAACTGCTTTTGTTGCATCTTGTAACAAGATATTCCACAATTCTGGCAAAACAAGGAAAAGTAGTAAACGAACTGTTCAAAATCTATTCAGGTTAGGAGGTTTTCAGCCATGCCTATCTTAGATACTCTGTACATCGCTCAGATATCTTCCATCTCAGACACTCAAGTCTACATCGCTCTAGTTGTAGCGCTGATTCCAGGAGTTCTAGCTTGGCGATTAGCCACAGAACTTTACAAATAAGGCTACGATGTGACACAGTTGAAAAGCTAATAATCCTGGCAGTACGGGGTGCAATTTCCTTTCTTCTTTTGGCGTTATGCCATCAGTAGCGAAGAAACTAGCACTTACGTAAGCCAGGTTATTTTTTAACTGGTGCAACACTTGTAGCTATTTCAAAAAAATGAAGTAATATGACAGCTAAATCAAGCAGTAATTATCGCCAGAGGGCTTTTACAGTGCTTACCTTCACTAAGCGAGGTTATCTTTTAGCATCATGAACGCGATTCAACCCTCCAGACCACCGTTACAACCTATACAAAAACGCCGGGTCATTCCTCGACCAAAGCGGCATCTTCGTCAACGTTCTTACCAGGTGATGGCACTAGAAAGCACAGCCAAGATAGCGGTTAATCTTGTAGTTACAGCCGTAGCAGCATCTGCTTTAGCACAACTTTTGCCCCATCATTGGTTACAGCAAGAAAAGTTGCGAGAAATTAATACTGAAGTCAAGTTGATGGAAGTACATGTCGATGGTTTACAGGTGGAATTTAGCCGTAACTTTGATCCTCAGCAAACTAGAAGAATTATGCAACAACAAGGATTCCGATTTGCTCCTAATCAGCGTCGGGTCGTGTTGATGAATAAGGATCTTAGAGAAGATGAACAAACAGAGTCATCACCTTAAGCTAAATGGCGAATTTGGCATTATTTAGGTTTCTTGTGATTTTGGCTACGTAAAAACCGGGTGCTAATTTATATTATTGCTAATAAATAATGGTTAATAGCTAATGTTTGAATAGCTATGTAGTTATCATCTATTAGTAAAATCCTATTCAAAATTTAATCAATTATTTTGAATTTTGAATTCCCAGTAAGTAGGTCGGCGTAAATAATTATCCTTGGGATCAGCCAGGGGACAAGGAGCAGTAAAAAAGGGCTTGAGCCTTGTTTACTTTTCTTCACGCAATTTGGTTTTATTGTGCCGACTTACTTAGAACTAATCTACCAAATAGGCAGTAGGATGCTCAGGAGATAACAAATCGTTTAGCCAATTTTCGATTTGTAAACGCAAGTGAGAACCAGTAAAGTCCCTAGTTGTTTCGAGAGCAGGCAGTTGGGTGAGGGCACGACGATAATCAGCGATCGCACAATTCCAGTCACCCCAAAGATGGTAAGTTCTGCCGCGTTCAGCCCAGATATGACCTTTTAGTTGACCGAAAAGCTGTGCTAACTCAAAATTCTCAATTGCCTCCTCGTATCGCCCCAGGTCACGCCAGGTAATGCCTCGGTTAATCCACGCCCGAACATAGCCAGGATTCAAATCAATGGCTTGATCGTAGTCGGCAAGTGCTGTTGCTAATTCGCCACAAGCTGCATAGTAATTTGCCCGGTTATTATAAGCACTAGCCAAATGGGGATTAAGTTTCAGGGCGGTGTTATAGTCGTAAAGCGCTTTTTGCCTTTCACCACTTTGGAAATAAATTAGTCCCCGGTTGTTGTAATCAACGGCATTGTGCGGACGGCTGTAAATGAGTTGGCTTAAAAGTGCGATCGCCTCAGCATAGTCACCTTCTTGAGCCGACTTCAAAGCAAAAGAGCGTAAGTAGTTATTCCCTAAAGCAGATGCACTGCGATCGTTTTTCTTATGATCTTGGACTTTACTTGTATTATTTAAAACACATTTATATTGCTTTCTTTGCTGGTCATCGTCAGCTAAAAATGAGTGAATATTCATCTTTCCCTGCCTGAAATCCCTGCTTTGTAAAATTAAATTCTAGTTTTTGCTCGGTAGTGCTTTTACCACTGTGTCTATTTGTAAGGTATTTAGGGTTACAAAAAAGCCATCTAAAGAGAGAACTTTACCTAGCCGCACAAGAAAAATATACGATACGTCCTAAATAAACAATTGCTCCTCAAACCTAATGATGGATACTTGATCCCAGAGGTCAATTCCAGAAATAGCAGATGTCAATCTCAAAGACTAGTCAGGTAGTGAGAGCGACAAATTGGTAGAATGCCAACAAGCCGTTCTTTTAGAGATGAGAAAGAGGGGAGAGGGGCAGAGGGGGACAAGGGAGATGAGGGAGCAGGGGGAGCAGGGGAAGCAGGGGGAGAAAGAATAAAGAACTAATGCCCAATGCCCAATGCCCAATGCCCAATGCCCCATGCCCAATGCCCAATGCCCCAGCATCTAGATTTAATTTTTAAGTTTTGAGAAATTTTCTAATGACAACTGCAATTTCCTATCCCAATGCCCCTGATTTAGCAACCGATGACTACATTGTTCTCGGCTTGGCAACCTGCTTCGTCAAAGAAGATGGAGAAGTTTATCAAATCGAAGTCATAGAACCGATTCCTTCTGCGGCTTTGGAAGCGCTTTTAAAAGGCATTCCTACCTCCTATAAGCTGGCTCATGCAACGACTTTGGCATCTGTCTTGGATGGCGATTCACAATTCCTGCCGGATGGCTTCCCAGAGTCGGCTCAGTTTGGAGAGGAATTTGTGCCGCGAGTATTTGCAGCAGCTCGTACATACAAGCGGCGTGAATCTGCAAAATCCCTAATTCCATTAGGCACAAATTACACTGAATTCAAGTATTCCATTGAGCGCAAACGGGTGCTAAATGCCGCTAGGGTTGTAACAAAAGAAGATAACGTTAAACAACATTCTCACACTCACAAAGTTCTTTAAGTAATTATGCTCAAACTTTACGGTGGCGCTCGTAGTCGGGCCTCAATTGTTCAATGGTATTTAGAGGAAATACAAGTTCCTTACGAATTCGTCAAACTCGATATGCAGGCGGGTGAACACCTTAAGCCTGAATATTTGGCAATTAATCCAGTTGGTAAAGTTCCAGCAATTGTTGATGGGGATTTTCAGCTTTGGGAATCTGGGGCAATTTTGCTGTATCTTGCCGAGAAGTACAGTAAAAGTCCACTTTCATTAGAGGAACGTGCTGTATTTTCCCAGTGGGTGTTATTTGGCAATTCTACCCTAGCTACAGGGATTTTTGTAGAAGCAAATCGGGAGCGAGAAATGCCCCGCTTGTTGAATGCGTTAAATGAAATTTTCAGTAAGCAGCCTTTTTTGCTGGGTAATGAGTTCACTGTTGCTGATGTGGGAGTGGGTTCTATTCTGAGTTATATTCCCATCATGCTGAAGCTAGACCTCAGCCCTTACCCAGAGGTGTTGAACTATATCAAGCAGTTATCTGAGCGTCCGGCATTTCAAAAAAGTATTGGCGGACAGGGTTAGAATAATTCGTAATTCGTAATTAAGAATTAAATTACGAATTACGAATCTTTTAACGATAATTTGTAAATTGCAAAGCAACTGGGTAGTCTTCTTGTTTCAGGCGCTGCATTACTACTTGTAAGTCATCTTTAGATTTGGCAGAAACCCGCACAGCATCACCTTGGATTGAGGCTTGTACTTTTTTGAATTCGTCTCGAATCAATTTGGAAATTTGTTTGGCGATTTCCTGACTGATGCCTTTTTTGAGTTTGATTTCTTGACGGACGCGATTACCGCTAGCTGATTCAACTTTGCCAAAATCAAAGATTTTCTGGGAGAGGTTACGCTTGGCGGCTTTTTCTCGCAGGATGGTATGTACAGAATCTAACGTAAACTCGCTGTCAGTACTAACGTTAATGCTTTCTTCGACCAACTCGACAGTAGTTTGAGTGTCTTTGAGGTCGTAACGACCTTTGATATCTCGTATCACTTGATCGACGGCGTTAACCAACTCTTGTCGGTCAAAGTCGCTCACAATGTCAAAGGAAAATGTAGAAGCCATAAAACATTTTAGATTTTAGATTTTGGATTTTGGATTGGATTTTGGAAAAATTTTTCCCATTCCCCATTCCCCATTCCCCGCTTAATTAGTAGCTTGGATAATGCTCAAGAAGATGAGAGTGGTAGAGCCAAGCATACCAATGGCAAACATGAGCGATCGCAAAAGGGGTATATTCAAAATATAAAAAATCGAGTATAGGAAACGAGCCACCACAAAGGCGATCGCAGCTATTTGCCCCGTAAAAGAATTTACACCAGTTACGTAAGCCATTAATGCGGCTGCGGCAAATACCATAAAGGCTTCAAAGGTGTTCTGATGTGCCCAAGTAGCTCGTTGGGCATAAGGCGGCAATTTATCAAACATGGCGCGAGGAGTAGCAAGCATTTCCTTGCCAATACGCACACGGGCATAAGCTACTACCAAAAATGGCAGGTAAATCAGAACGACAGCAGCAGCAATCGAGTACAAAAAAATTATCATTACTTATTGTTGTTGGTTATTAGTCATCAGTCATCAGTCATTGGTCATGAGTCAAATACAAATGACAAAAGACAAATGACAAATGACTAATCAAAGTAGAAAAGCGTTACCACTTTTCTTTGTTCTTCTGCATCTTGACAAGTTTGCAACAGGGTGCGGCTGTCGTGAAACGCAAAACAGATTAGTTGCTGGCAACGGGAGACAATCTCCTTGTTACACAGGTAACTAGCTTCAGCAAGGGACAGATTATCATTACTGGGATTTTCCACTAAATGCATTACCTGTTCTAGTTGCTGGCGCGATTCCAAAGGCTGGCGTTCCAGGCTTTGAGGTAAAATCACTGTCAACAAATTTGCATCAGCCCGCATTGCTCCCTTGATGGCCGCTGAGTTTGTACCTGTAGCACCAGAAGTAATGATGCGATTACCCGATAAAACTAGGGCATAAGTCATCATTTCAATAAGATTCTGGTGCGTAATCGGAACGTGACGAGAACCCAACAAGGCGATTCTTTTAGAACCCGTTTGCTGGATGGTCGCCAGTTCTTGCGCTAATGTGTCTAGGTTAATAAGGTCTGTTGATTGGCTCAAAGATAGACATAATCCGATTAAACGACCCAGATATTTTACCAAACAGCGTGTAGATGCGAGGAAAACTTGAGTTAGACATTGCTACAATTTTTCGACTGTTTGGTTCAATAATCGCTTGAGGATTTGGAGCGTTTTGCCAGAAATCCAGCTGATGCACACCTAAAAGCTTGGCAGAAGTTTAATCGAGCCATTGGTACTGCTGGTAGTGTTGGTATTTGGCAGGAAACTTATTTAATCGAACCGGGAAGGTATGAAGCGATTTACGGAAATATGCCTGTTTTTGGATTAGCTGCTGCTACTAAGCACGTCCCAGCTATGGGGCGGAGGAAAACAGCCCGTCGTCGCCTGGGAGGTGACAACGAGCCGGTTATGCCTTTACCAGTACTACAGCCTCCTAACTGATAAGTGAGCATTGATGATCTCAATTATTTGAGTTGATGAGGCTAAGACAATGCTGCTGCGGGAGTTAAACCCAGTTTCGATAACAAGCGGTCAATGTCAAAATGCTCAGACATTAACTGGCGAACGCACTGAACCTTAATCGGCTCGTGGAGACGGACTTGCCCAAAAGTACGGTTAACAATTTCTACAGTGGTGAGAGTGTCTAAGTCAACAGATAAAATGGGGATTTCTAGTTCTTCAGCACGACTGAGAATGAATGGCGGCGGTGGTAGTTGCCCGGTGAGAATTAAACATTGGGTAGAAGTTTCCAAAGCGGCTTGCTGAATTTCTACGCGATCGCCTCCTGTCACCACTGCCATATTTCGGCGTTTACGGAAATACTTGACAGCAGAGTTGACATTCATTGCTCCAATTGCCAGACTTTCCACCAACAAATCCATGCGATCGTTGCGACAAAGAACATCAGCCTTTAACTGCTTCACCAGTTCGCCAACACTAATACTGCGGAGCAAATCGCTACTCGGCAGCATAGCTAACACGGGAATCCCTTGCTGTTCCAAAAACGGACGCAAGAGAGTGTTAACCGCTTCTAGTTGGGTGACAGGGATATCATTGATCACAACTCCCATCAAGCGATCGCCTACACGCCCTTTAGCAGCCAATAGCGCCTCAACCGAAAGTAACGATTTATAGCGGCTTACTAACAGCACGCCAGCATCCAACACTTCAGCCATTTGCAGCAAAGACAAGTCAAACAAATTGCCTTCAGAAAAATCACCAGGCCCCTCCAGTAATACCAAATCTCCTTGGGACATTTGTAAATATTGCTGTATTAGGGACTGCTGATAATCGGTTTTGTCTTCCCCTCGTAAGCGCTTTTGCACATTGAGTTCATCCAAAGCCAGCATTGTAGGTGCAACACGGTTTTCCGGCAAATTGAGGCTAAGAGCGATGAATTGGACATCTTCCTCAATTACGGTTCCACTAGACGAATTTAGACACGTACCAAGCGGTTTACCGTAGGTAATATCCAGTCCTTTTTGCTGTAGCTGATGAGACAAACCCAGAACAGTTGCAGATTTACCGCTGTAAGTCTCGGTTGATCCAATCAGCAAATATTTAGGGGATTTTGGCACACATGCACTCCTAATTTCAAAATTCAGAAGAACCCAGCTAGGTGTTTCCTAATTCTAGTTCCTTCTGGCAAAAGCCTTTCGCTCTCACAAATTAAGGTTTCCCATAATTATCTTCTAAATAAGCAGGGGTAAGCAGACTCGTTATCACTGAACTATGGGCTTTTTTGGTCAGAATCAATTCTGTCTGTTTATAGGACTTACGCAAAATTACACGCGCGGGAGGGGCGATACCCTGCGGGTAATCCGTTGGAGAACTTGTGGAGTATCTGCTTCTCTACGAGACGCTGACGCTCCTAACGTCGCTACCGCTTCGCTAATGCGAATGCGTCTACATGAATTGCCCTAAGAAAAAATCTTTCTTTTTGGCTCAGGTTTTGCGTAAGTTCGATGATAAATATATTTTTTAATTACTTTTCTCAGGAAATACTTCTAAGTGTAGATGGCTGAGTGATAGGGAAAGGGATAATGCTGAAAGAGTTGATTTTTTCTGACCAATTACTGACTAGGAGATTATTTGATGAAAACCAGAAAACTAGGAAAACTTGGGTTAGAAGTTTCAACTATCGGACTTGGTTGCATGGGAATGTCTGAGTTTTATAGTGGTCGTGATGAAAATGAGGCGATCGCTACAATCCATCGAGCATTGGAACTTGGAGTTAATTTTCTTGATACTGCCGATATGTATGGGCCTTTTACTAATGAGCAACTAGTAGGCAAAGCAATTAAAGATCGTCGAGATCGAGTAGTATTAGCAACCAAATTTGGCAATGTCCGCACTGAAGATGGTGGTTTTAAAGGAGTTAATAGCAAACCCGAATATGTCCATCAAGCTTGCGATGCCTCACTCAAACGTCTAGGAGTGGAAGTGATTGACCTCTATTATCAACATCGGGTAGATACAACCGTACCCATTGAGGATACTGTCGGAGCAATGGCGGAGTTAGTAAAGCAAGGAAAAGTGCGTTATTTAGGGCTTTCAGAGGCTGCTCCGGCGACGATTCGGCGCGCTGTAGCAGTTCACCCCATTGCAGCATTGCAAACAGAATACTCTCTTTGGAGTCGAGAGCCAGAGGATGAAATTTTATCTACCGTGCGGGAATTAGGAATTGGGTTTGTTGCCTATAGCCCATTAGGAAGAGGGTTTTTATCAGGTGCGATCGCTAAACTTGACGATCTAGCACCTGATGACTATCGCAGAAATGCACCTCGCTTTCAAGGTGAGAATTTTGATAAGAACTTGAAATTAGTTGAGCAAGTGAAGGCAATTGCCACCGAAAAAGGAGTAACTGCTAGTCAGCTTGCACTAGCATGGCTATTGGCTCAAGGAGAAGATATTGTGCCAATTCCTGGTACAAAACGCCGTACCTATTTAGAGGAGAATGTTGCAGCTACCGATATTACCCTGACTGAAGAAGAGTTGAATCGACTGGAAGCAGTGGCACCAAAAGGTGTAGCAGCAGGTGAGCGCTACCCTGACATGAGTACTGTTAACCGTTGATCCATTAACGAAATGTAACCCGATTTGTGCCGATTGTTCGTAGTAGTGCGATGTCTACGACGGGCTACGCCTACGCAGGTAAAAAGCTAGGATTTAGGCACTACACAAAATAATTATGTTGTGAATCAAGGTAAGTATGTCATTTCAGGTTTTTATTAATCATTTTTGGATGGTAAATAGACCTGCGCTGTAGGGGCAATTTATGTAGATGCAAAGCGGCTTATCGTTGGGTATTGCCCCTATGACATATATGGTTTTTCAGTATGGCAAAAGTTTTCGGAGAGTGACAGAAGAGGGTTATTTAGCAATTTGTTGCTTGCGTTTCATTTTCAATGCTAGTGCGATCATTGCCAGCACACCAAGAACAGTATTAGGTTCTGGGACTGAAAGCTGATTATCCACAGTTCCTGTTTTGTCAATGTCTATCAATATACTTCCAGTATTGTCACTATAAAAAACATCGTTCACAGCTAGGAACAAAAAAGTCGCTGTGGTGGGAATTGTAAGTGTTGTCTCACCGAAGATACCAAAAACACCATCAAATAATGTTTGTTGACCGCAGATTCTGTTAGGGTCACTCAGGGTTGCATCACTGCACATATAAGCATTTTTGCCAGGGTCAAAGGTAGAGCCTGGGGAGGCGGTAGAATCAAACAAAGTGTTAGAAGTCCACGTGTTCTGAGTGTAGTCATATTGATTGGCATCTTGCTGATTGAGGGCTACAGCATCAACCACACGTTGTTTAGAAGATGTATCAAGGAGCTGATCTGAGGTACTGAATACCCCTATCATGTCGCTCCTTTGACCTGGATTCCAAACACTCGTGTTAAATTTACCAGAAATATTCAGGCTGATTGAGTCGCCACCTTTCAAACCCAAATCTGCTAGGGATATGGCTTTAGTGTTACCAGCAACAGTATTCACACCTTGGTAATAAGTTGTGTCAGCGTAGGTTCTCAAAAAGGTGTCTGTAGGATCGATTGTCAGGGATGCGGCTTGAGCTTTGTTAACGGTAGAGAATGCTCCTAGTCCTACTAGACTAGAAACCATTAAAACACCCAGAAATTTTTTCATATTCTTGAATTGATTGCGTGTAAATCTATGTTATGCAATAGCCGATAAAGCTTGTATAAGTTTACACAGGGTAGTATTGAATATTAGATATATTTAACTGGAAAGAATTCGAACATTTACAGTATTTTTATTTATAATTACTAAACTATTTTTTACCTTAAATTGCAGTATACTTAGCCAATATTTACACGTAAGGGCTATTACGTGTAGTCGGCAATTGAAAGTGCTTTTAACTCAGCCACTCTCTTATGGCTGAGTTAGAAATTATATTGTTCGTGCCGCCCCTGTGTGTTTGAGCATCTATCAACGATTCTTCATCTGAAGAAGACGGTTTTCAAATCATCTATACTTGGTATTTCTTGTTAATACGTAAGCTTTAATATTATTCATAATTTTACTCAAAATCCCAACACCTGCCTTGATTTTTCAAGTACTTCTTTGGGTCGAAATGGTTTAGTTAGGTATAAATCTGCACCAACCTCAATCCCTTTTTGTTTATCAAATTCCTGTCCTTTAGCTGTCAATATTACAATGTAGATGTCAGTCATTTCCAAGTCATGTTTAACAATGTGGCAGACTTGCAAACCGTTCATTTTAGGCATCATTACATCGAGAAAAACTAGATTTGGTTTTTCAGTTTTAATAGTTTCAAGAGCTTCTTCTCCATTTCTAGCAGTTAGAAGTTCTACGCCCTCGTCTTCTAATGCTTCTAAGGCTTGTTCCATCAAAATCAAGATATTGGGTTCATCGTCAACAATCAGAATTTTATGAGTCATAGTAATTAGGGATTGGGAATTGGGCATTGGGCACTGGGAATTGGGGGCATTGGGTACTGGTTATTCTCCTCATCTCCCATTCCCCATTCCCCGCGAGAAACGATTACTGCTCAGACAGCATAATAAAAAATACATTTTCTAACTCTTTCTCAAACCGTAGGGTTTTCACCAAATCACCTTCTTGAGAGAAGATAGAATCGATGATGATCATGTCAGGTTTGGCTGACAGAGCTTTATTTATGCATTCTTGCGGATTAGAGGCTTCAATCACGTTGTATCCCTGAGCTTGTAGTACATCGGATAAGGTTTTTAAAGCTGATGCATTTTTATCTACAACTAATACCTTTTTACTAGAAGTACCCTGGTAAAGCAGTGAGCCAATTTCGTTGAGGAGTTTCTCTGTATTAATGGGCTTGGTGAGATAGCGATCAATACCAATATGGTAGCCCCGTTCTTTGTTTTCAATAATTGACAAAATAATGATCGGAATGTCTGCGGTCTGAGGATCATTCTTGAGAACAGCTGCCACATCAAAACCGTTGATTTGGGGCATCATCACGTCCAAGAGAATCAGATCGGGACGGGCTATTTTAATTTGATGAATTGCATCCACGCCGTCCTTTCCTTCCTGAACGTTGTAGCCTTCATTTTCTAGTTGTTGACGAAGCAGTTCCCGAATGTTAGCGTCATCATCCACAACTAAAATGGTTTTACGGTTTTTGTTCACCACTGGGCTTGTGGTAATGACGTGTTCTTTAAGTTGTTTGACTAGCGTATCCAGATTCAGATTAGCAGTGGTTTTTTGATCGCTGGTGTAGGTGGGAATGATGAATGAGAATATACTGCCATTCCCTGGTTCACTTTCAACCCAAATTCTACCGCCATGATGATCGATGATTTGTTTACAGATGGGTAGCCCTAACCCTGTGCCTTTGGGTTTGTCGGTGAGGGTGTCACCAACTTGGCGGAATTTCTCGAACACTTTTGGCTGATCTTCTGGTGCAATTCCAATGCCTGTGTCGATGACGCTGATGCAAACACCGTCGTCTCCTTGTTTGACGCGGCAGGTAACACAACCAGATTCGGTAAATTTAACGGCATTAGAAATCAGATTAATTAAAACTTGCAGCAAACGGTTGCGATCGCCTACTATCTGAGGCAGTCCAGGTTCTATCTCGCTGACCAACTGCAAGCCATTGGTTTCAAACAATCCGGCGGTAGAATTGGTTGCCCAATCCAGTAATTCGCTGGGATCGAGCGGCTGCATCTGCCATTCCACCTTACCTGCTTCCATCTTGGCGATGTCTAAGACATCGTTAATCAAAGATGTGAGTCGTTCTGCTTCCGACACAATAATGTTAAGATTATCCGCCACCCGCTTAATCGTTTTCTGAAGCTTGCGGTCTTCAGTAGAAATTATTGGGAATACATCGGTTTCTAGCTTTTCTTTAATAATCGATGCAAAACCGAGAACAGAAGTTAGTGGCGTTCGCAGTTCGTGGGAAACTGTTGAGATAAAGTCGGTTTTCATCTTGTCAATCTCTTTTTCTGCCGTTATATCCCGAATCAGAAGCGCAGAACCGAAGCAGGTAGGGGGTTCTTGCTCTACCGTCTTTTTGAAAATAGCGGTTGCCACTGCCTGACCAATACGTTCCTTCGTCAGCGCAACTTCAGCAGAAAATACCTCTCCGGGATGAGATTGAGTTCGGGCAACCAGTTCTGCTAAACCAGATATTGGCAGTTCTCGGTAGTGACCGTTGACAGAGGTATCTGTCAATTCATACATAGCTAAAAAGGCAGGATTGAAGTGGGTAATTTGTCCTGCGGTGTCTGCCACTAACAAACCGTCTGCTAAGTTATCTAAAATGGCATTTAATCCGTGTGCTTCTGCTAAGGTATTTTGCAGGGCAGCTGTCCGCTCTGCAACTCTGGCTTCCAGTTCTTGATTCAGTTGCCGCAAAGAAATTTCTGCTTGTTTGCGGGCAGTGATATCGGTATTAATTTCTAGCACCGCGCAGGGCTGACCATCGATGTCTCGTTGCAATGTCCATCGACTCTGGACGATAATCAATTTGCCAAAATGGGTGAGGTGTTGCACTTCTCCTTCCCAATTACCTTGTTCTAATAACTCTGCGATGATTTCTTCTTTTGGTTTTGGAAAGGTTTTTTTGATAAATGTTTGAATGCATTGGTCTTTTACTTCTTCACGCGTCCAACCGTAGAGTCTTTCGGCACCTTGATTCCAGTGAGAGATTTTGTCGCTCATGTCACGGACGATGATGGCATCGCTGGAATGATTCAACATATCCAATAAACGTTGATTTTCAGCTTCTGCTTGTTTGCGATCGTGAATATCATTACAGGTGCCAATCCATTCCCGAATGCTGCCGTCTTTCTCCAGGACAGGGGCACCACAGACAGAGAAGTAGCGGTATGTGCCATCTTTGCTACGCAACCGATATTCGGTTTGGTAGATAGCTCGGTTTACCACAGCAGTATTCCAAACTTCTGTGGAACTGGCACGGTCATCGGGGTGAATTGAATCAATCCAGCCCCAACCCTCAACTTCAGCTTCGCTCTGCCCCGTATAGTCCATCCAGGTGATCATTTCTTTGCTTATTCCCAGTCCTTCTGGGGTAGCTCCCCAGACGATCTGTGAAGTAGCAGTTACTAACGAGCGATATCTCTCTTTAAGACGCTGATTTTCGGCTTCTGCCAGCTTGCGATCGTGAATATCGGTACAGGTGCCAATCCACTCCTTGACGCTGCCATCTTCTTCTATAACGGGCGCACCCCAGACCCAAAAGTAGCGATAGTTGCCATCCTTGCCACAAATTCGGTATTCAATTTGATACATACTCAGGTTTGCCACGGCAGCACTCCAGACTTCTCCGGTGTAGGCGCGATCGTCAGGATGAACAGCATTAATCCATCCCCCATTCTCAGCTTCAGCTAGACTTTGACCTGTATAAGCTATCCAGCTTGCCAGTTCAAAGCAAATTCCTTCTGGTGTGCTTACCCAGACAATTTGTGTATTAGCTGTCACCAGAGAGCGGTATCGGGCTTCACTCTGTTTCAGGATTTGTTCATTATGTTGGCGTTCCTGCTGAATGCGTCGAAGGTCGCTGATATCCTCCACACTAGACCAGATCAGTTGCTCCCCATCTTTCTCAATCATCAGTCCAGAGATTCTGACCGGAACCAGATGCCCATCTTTGTGGATTAACTCCTTCTCATAGGGGCCGTAGCGACCAGTTTGTTCTAGCTTCTCTAGGGTAGCTTGGTCAGAGGCAGCATAGCTTTCAGGAGTAATTTGCCAGTAGCTAAGATTCAGGGTTTCTGGAACAGTGCGCCCCAAAATAGCGGCATAGGCAAGGTTAGTATTAATTAGCGTCCCATCTATTCGGTATAGTACTAGCCCAACAGGACATTGTTCAAATAGCTGACTGTTATATTCATCAAGTTGCTTAAACATGGTTAAGGTTTCTCTAGTGGCGTATTTTAAGTAGGGTTAGAACAACAGAACCAAGACAACAAAGTGGCATAAAGCTTTAACGAAATTGGGTGGCGTTGGAACATCTGGTAAATTTCATCGGGTGATGCAGTTTCCACACCTGGATTTTGCTGTGAAAGTCGCTGGATCAAGTGAGTATGGCGGGTCAGTAAATCCGTCGGTTTGAGCATTGGAATTGTTGATGGAATAAAGCCGTCGGCATCGGGTATATGGGGTAATATCGTTGTGACAGTTGGCGAGGCAGAGGTGTAATTCTGTTCTTCAGTAGGGGCAACCACTGCACAATTTAAGGGAATCTGAATCCAGAATTCTGTGCCTTCACCTGGTTGAGAACGACACTTGAGCATTCCTCCATGTTTGTCTACAACAATTTGATAGCTGATTGCCATACCTAATCCGGTTCCCTTACCAATATCTTTTGTGGTGAAAAAGGGATCGTAAATGCGGTGGATAACGTCCTCCTTCATGCCTGGGCCATTGTCGGCAATGCGAATCACAGCCCACTGGCGATCAAGAACTTTGGTACAAATAGTGATTTGGGGGGTGGGCAGTGGAGAGTGAGGAGATGGCGGGACAAGGAGATGGGGTGAATGAGAATTTTTCCATTCCCCATTACTCATTGTCTCCTCCAAAGCATCAATGGCATTTGCCAGGATGTTCATAAACACCTGATTTAACTGTCCGGGATAGCATTCAATGAGGGGAAGTTTTGCATAGTCTTTGATGATTTCAATTGCCGGACGGTGAATATCTGCTTTCAGGCGATGGTGAAGAATCATTAGCGTTCCGTCGATACCATCATGGATATTGACGGCTTTCATTTCGGCTTCGTCGTGGCGGGAGAAGTTTTTCAGGGATTGGACAATTTCTACGATGCGACCGGTGCCCAGTTTCATCGAATCTAGCAGTTTGGGGAAATCCTGCATGATAAATTCCAGGTCTATATTGTCTAACTCTGATTCCAACTCTGGAGGGACAACAGGTAGGAATTTCTGATAGTTTTCCAATAGGTGTAATAAGTTTTGGGCGTATTCGGCAACATACTTTAAATTGCCGCAAATAAAGTTAACCGGGTTGTTGATTTCGTGGGCAACTCCGGCAATAAGTTGTCCGAGACTGGACATTTTTTCGCTTTGGATTAACTGAGTTTGGGCCAATTGCAGCTCATGAAGAGCTTTCTGAAGCTTTTTTGTCTGGGCTTGTGCCTGAACTGCTGCTTGAGTGCTTTGCTCATAAAGCAAAGCTTTGTCAATGGCGATCGCTGTTTGAGAGGCAAAGATACTCACAAGTTTCAGGTGTTCGGCTTTGTATGATTCAGTTTTGGATGCCCCAATCGCGATCGCTCCCAGTACCCGCTCTTTGGCTCGTAACGGTACACAAATCATGGCGCTAACGTTTTTTTTCACCTCTAATCGAAGATCGGTTTGCACATCATTGATCAGTTCTGCCCGGTTGGATTGCACAATGTTGCCAATAATCCCCTTACCTGGTTCCGGGTGGCTATCGTCAAAAAAATCTCCAAATTCGGCAATGATTTCAAATGCAGTTGTATCTGGACTCAAAAGCAGAATCATCCCCGCAGACGATTCAATTAATCGACTTAATTCTTGAAGCACGAGTTGAGCAATCTGTCGCGTATCCAAACTTGTTGCGAGTTGAGTCGAGATATCGTCAAACAAATCAATTTCTTGGTATCGCTCTAGCAATTCTATGGCCAGTACTTTCTTCTCAGCTTCTTGCTTTGCCAACAATGAGAGCAAACTTGCAACTAGAGTTGCCTGTTCTCCTCCCACAACCCAACCGACGATTTCTCCTGACATCTCGATTGGATATCGGTTTTCGGTAGTTTGCTCCCCAATGCTAAGTAGTTTTGTGCCGTCTACTAGTTCAACATCAATAGCAATGTTGAGCTGGTAGACTAAGTTATGAAGGAGAGATGGCAATTCTTTTTTGTTGAGAATCTTTCTGAGGCTAACTGGGGACATAAAACACCTCATAAGCAGCAAGTTGCAAATTAACCCCATTCAAGCAAATTGGGTGATTAATTTTATCAATGAAGACAGGAAATACAGGGCAATAAGTGAGACAGGGCGGTCTTGGGGGTTTTCCCCATGAGCGACTGCGTTCGCGTAACGTCTCCGTTCGCAAAGCGTGCCCGAAGGGCTTAGGAGATACCCGAAAGGTAGAAGGAAAACAGCCCTCTCTGGAAAAGAGAGAAATTATCATAAAAATCTAGAGATATAATAATTTACTAATTAAGAATAGTTTTCCCAAAAATATTGGCGATATAACAGTGAAGTTGAACATTAGTAAATACCTTTATACTTCGTTACAAAGGTATACTTTTGTTTGTGTAACTCGCTTATTTTAGGGCTTACACAAAGCCACATACAGTAGGGGCAATTAATATATTTTTCTGAAAATATAAATAGCGTACCAAAAGAAGCTGCGATCGCAACTTCTTTTGGTACGTTTAAAAAGTATTGAGATAAGTAGTAGCTTCAGTTAGATCCGCGAGTAGCGAAAACGAAGTCTGAGTAACCGAAGCCAGCGTAACCACATTTGTGCAGGTTGTTCAAAGAATGTAAAAATATCACCGAAACCTAAATTAGTTTTGTGATGATGTAACCAGTGTCTCTCAG
This sequence comes from Nostoc sp. C110, assembly GCF_043099725.1. Classification (GTDB taxonomy): domain Bacteria; phylum Cyanobacteriota; class Cyanobacteriia; order Cyanobacteriales; family Nostocaceae; genus Nostoc; species Nostoc muscorum_A. The sequence continues at coordinate 252,662 of NZ_CP171148.1, forward strand.
GAGTAGTAACAAATAAAATTTGGCATAAAATATTTATAGGCTTTGGAGTTTGCCAACCAAGTACACTTATATGTCTCCACCATACATGAACCTGACCAAGCAGTAATCCCGAAATAACGCCAATGGGAGAGAAAGACCACAAGACTACTGCTATGAGTACATAAGGCAAAGCTCCTAAGATACCATCTAAAAGAACTTGAGGATTAAAAGTCAGAATAGCGTAGTGGCGGAAATCTTTTTTCCAGGAGTGGTGCGTTTTTAAATGAAGGCTACCAAAAACATGCTCGGGTACGTGGTAAATAAATGTAGATAGAAAATCACCAAAAAACAGTAATAACCAAGCAACAGCGATAGCCTCAAGCATTTGTACTCCTCAAGAATAGTTAAGAAAACTCCACAGAAAATATGCAAATGTCATGCTGTCGGCGTAGACACCTGGTTTCCTCCGTGCAAACAGCATTTGTGCTTATCATGGGTCTACGCTCCAGTGAATTTGGTTCAGAGTATATGTAATTGGATCAGTTGCAGTTTCATGAATCTCCAATCCTTAAATGCAGTAAACAGCAACTCCTAAGAACCTCCAGCTTGACTTCTAGCTCTGGGTTAATGGTAGCAATACATCTAAAACCCGATTGGAATACAGTATTTTACCAGAGTTACTACACAATCTTCTTACTAAGGCATACAGCGTAGGCAAAGATTGAGTTAAAGTTAGTACAAATTTAGGTTAAGGCTTTTTTCGAAATTGTTAATTCCAAATTGATTGCAATTAAGTCTCAATGATGAATTTAATCAGAACCACAGAAATAAGGATTCTGCCAAAACAACTTGGGTCATCAAGGTGAGTAAAGCGAGTTTACAATTAAATTGAGATATGGCAAAATTTAGAGTATATAGAACCAACATGATTTTTCAGAGACAAGTGATGTAAAATCTACATTTAGACCCCTAAAATTCAATTCAAATTTTCCCATAAAAAGTAGATAAATGCCTTTATTTGGCTACGAATAAGCTAAAATTAGTCCTGAGATTATGATCCTATAATAGAAAAAATAACCCTGTTTTTTATAAGCGGGTTCGGGTGAGATTCTGAGGCGGAATATCACTATTCTAAGCATATTGCCATATATCCTAATTATTTTATAATCTAACAACAGAAAGAGTGTCATGAGTAATTTATCTATAAAAATTGCTAAAACTCCTCAAGATTTTCCTACAATTAAAGCAATTAGACAAGTAGTTTTTCAGGATGAACAAAATGTAGATCCTGCTTTAGAATTTGATGGCAAAGATGCAATATCTGAGCATTTGATTGCTTATTTAAATGAAGAAGCTGTTGGTACTGCCAGAATTAGATACTTGGAAGATAAAACTGCCAAGATAGAAAGGCTTGCAGTTTTATCTACAGCTAGAGGACAGGGTATTGGTACAAAAATTATGGAAAAGGCACTACAGATTATAGCTAACAAAAATATTACACAAGTTGTGATTCACGCTCAAGAATATGTGAAAGATTTATACAAAAAACTGAATTTTATAGAAGATGGAGAAATATTTGAAGAAGCAAGCATTCGCCATGTAACAATGAGAAAAAACATCTCATAGTCTAAATAATCTGCTTATTTTAATAACTGGTAATCACAGCAGTTGACAATGATTTTAAATACGAAACTGCCTAACCAATAAACAAGAAATTTCATAGTAAAATTAGCTCAAATATCGCATTAGTAATGACTCTAGCTGGACTGTGCGGATTGGCTTAACAAGATAGTCATTAGCACTACCTGGTAACTTGTTAATTTCTTTTTCTATCGGTTCGCTCAAAGTCATTATTACAATCGGTGTATCTTTCCAAGAAGGCTTTTGTCTAAGAAGATTTAGCAAATTTAATATCCTAGTTTTTCTAGTTAGCTGGAAATCAAAAAAAACTAAATCTGCTTGGAGGCTTTGCACCTGGTTCAAAAAATCGTTTTCATTATCTATCCACTTGACTTTATAGCCAATTGACTGAAGATAGTCTTGCAAAACTGTTGCAGTTTTTTCCTCTTCTTCTATAAGTAAAATAGTTTTATTTTTGGGGATGTCTGGGGAGTAGGATAAAGTAAACTCTTCTCCCTCATCTCCCTGATCTTCCTCATGCTTTTCATTCTCGACTGCTTTCGAAATTACTGGATTTGGTAAAAACAAAGTAAACTGACTGCCTTCTCCTAAAGTCGATGTAACAGTTAAATCTCCACCATGCAAACGCGCTAGTTTGCGTGTTAAAGCTAAACCTAAACCAGTGCCTTCATACTGCCGATTTAATTGGCTATCAAGCTGTTTAAATGGTTCAAATAGAAATTGAAACTGATTTGGGTCTATACCAATTCCAGTGTCTGAAACTGTAAAGGTTATTCCTTGAGGTACTTTTTTCACTACCAGCGATACATCACCGGCTGGGGTAAATTTAATGGCATTGGTGAGCAAATTGAGTAGCATTTGCTTGATGCGCCGCTCATCAGCAATACAAATATCCTCTTGTAGGTCAATTTTGTAGGTGAGTTTTAACCCCTTTTCTGAGGCGCGATCGCGCACTGTCCAGATAGCATAATTACATAAATCAGATACTGGTAAAGGTGACAGTAACAGTTCTTCTTTGCCTGCTTCTACCTTCGATAAATCAAGAATATCGTTAATCAGTGCCAACAAATGCTCACCACTACTATATATACAACTTACATATTCGTTCTGCTTTTCATTGAGAGAGCCAACTACTTCTTGTTGGAGCAACTGCGATAAGCCCATAATTGCATTAAGAGGTGTTCGCAACTCGTGGCTCATGGTTGCTAAAAATTCGCTTTTTGCCCGACTAGCAGCTTCTGCTGCTTCTTGAGAGGCACGTAGTTTCAATTCTGTTTCCTTGCGTTCAGTAATATCCTCAATCATCGCTAGAAAAAACTCAGGTTCACCATTGCTGTCTGGTATAACAGAAACAGAGATATGAGTCCAAACTAGGCTACCATCTTTATGTAGGCAGCGTCTTTCCACCTCAATGCGATGTTTATCGACAGCCTGTTCCTCAAGTTCGGAGACTTGGAAGCCGAACCTTGAAGTTTTCCCTGAGTTTTTGCCAATTTCTGACACCAGTTGTTTGTAAAGTTTTAAATCCCCCTTTTGCGTGGAAATGTAATCTGTAAAGCGCTTACCGTATAGTTCTTCTTGGCTGTATCCTAAAATCTCGCACAGTACCGGATTAGTATCGACTATCTGCGCTTTCATATCTATAAGTCCAATACCAATAGAAGAACGTTCAAAAATTGCCCGAAATTTCGCCTCACTCTGTCGCAGTGATTCCTGTACCATGTTTCGCTCGCTTGCTTCTATAGCCAAAGTCACAAAATCTGCAATCGAGCCAGCAAAAGTTTCTTCTTCTAAAGTCCATTGGCGAAGTTCACCTATATGTTCGTGGCATACTACGCCTACCAAACGACCCTCTAGCCAAATGGGTGCATCCAATAGGGATGTGATGCCTAAAACACAAAGATAAGGCTCGGATAATTCTTGGGTTCTTATATCATTTCTGGCATCATTTGCGGCAATGGTACGTTCTTCTTCTAATGCCTGGAAATAAGCTGGATAATTTTCTTGTGAAAGCGAGTTACCAAAGCTATGCTCCTTAGTCTTTACATCATATAAATCGATGCATTCAATTTTTGAGCGTTCTTCATTATATAACCACACCCCAACTCGCTTGACTAAGAGCGTCTGAGCAGCAGTTTCTGTGATCTCTCTCAATACTGCATTAAGATTTCCTTGTTGAAATGTCTTGCTTCTTGCTAGTTGTACTAATGTCTGGCTTTGTTTTCGACGACTATTTTCTCTGATTTGTAAAGCCTCTTGGGACTGATTTTGCTCTGTAATATCTCTAGCTGACACCACCTGCATTACTTGACCTCAAGAAGAAATAATTTTGCTTTCCAGTTCTACGCAAAAAGTAGAACCGTCTTTGTATAACTACAATTACTTGGTATGCTTTTTCATAACCGGAAAGTATATTTTTTATAATCAAATTTTTCTGATTCTGGATAACGAGTTCCAAACTATATTTTGCTAATCACTTTTATTACTTCATGCAAGTAATTTTTGCCAGGGGATAATTAGCATTTACAGGAATTCTACTATCAAGTAATTTCACTCAAATATTAAGTAGTATAGTGTTTTGATTTGGGAAGTAGGAAGTGGTGTAGTTTAATTACTTGAAAAGGGCTGTAAGCCAATTTGTTGGTTAGTGTTAATGTTAATTCATTTTTTTGGAACTGTACAAAATCAAGCTTGCTGAGGCAATGGGCATAAGCCCTAAGTTCTGGAGCAACTTCACAGATAATCAATATGATTACCAAAACACAGTTGATTCCCCTAGAGAAAGATACTTAATGACTAAAATTTTGAGAATATTAAGGTAATGCGAGCTTTTATGGAGGTGGAGCTATGACGGTTAGTAATGTGAGAATTGTTTCCCTAATTCCCGGTGGAACAGAGATTTTAGCGGCACTAGGATTGGTTGATGCTATTGTGGGGCGATCGCACGAATGCGATTATCCTCCAGAAATCCTCAATCGCCCCGTTTGTACCCAAGCACGCTTAGACTCCAATGCCTCCAGCAGCCAAATTAACGATGATGTAAATAATTTGTTACAATCTGCTCTCAGTATTTATGAAATAAAAACTGATGTTTTAGAGCGGTTGCAGCCTACTCACATTCTCACTCAAGACCAGTGTGATGTTTGCGCTGTCAGCTTACACGAAGTAGAAAAGGCAGTTGCTACACTCATTGACAGTAAACCGCAGATTATTTCTTTACAACCCAATATTCTCCAAGATATTTGGACTGATATTGAGCGAGTCGGTAACGCTTTCGAGGTAGATTCGGTAAAAGTCTTAGAAAATTTAGAAGCTCGCGTCAAAATTTGTCAGCAAAGAATCCAAGGACTTTCTTTAAATGAACAGCCTACTGTTGCCTGTATCGAGTGGACTGATCCTTTAATGGTTGCCGCCAATTGGATTCCTGAATTAGTTAACTTGGCAGGAGGACAGTCTCTATTTTGTTATACAGGTCAGCCTTCTCCTATCTTGCCGTGGGAAACACTATTAACAACTAATCCAGATGTCATTGTTTTTATGCCTTGTGGCTTTGATTTAAATCGCACTCGCCAAGAAGCCAAATTGTTAACTAAACGTCCAGAGTGGGAAAAACTACACGCTACGCAAGCTGGTAGGGTTTACATCACTGATGGCAATTCTTACTTTAATCGTCCAGGGCCACGACTGGTAGATTCTCTCGAAATTTTGGCTGAAATTTTGCATCCCGAAATTTTCCAATACGGCTACAAAGGAACAGCTTGGGAACTTTTGTAAAGAAGAATTCAGAACTCAGGAGTCAGAATTCAGGAGTACGATGGTTACTGAGTTTGTCGTACCACTTGCCTACGGCACGCTGCACGTAGCTTGCTTCTCCGTAGGAGTACGTGGAAGCAAGCTACGGGCAGCGTCTCGTAGAGAAGTACTGAGTGATATAGCTTAAAGCTTTGGCGGGTTCCAATAGCCCATAAAGAATAAATTCTGATTCCTGGATTCTGAATTCTGAATTCTTCTCTAAGGTGTTTCTTCAGAATCCGCCGATGGTTCGTTGTTAAATAACAGCAGGCGTGCAGCAAGGATGGCAAATCCGATCGCAGCGATCGCTTTTAACAAACGTGTAGGTAATAATTCGGCTACTGCTCCCCCTGCTAATGCTCCCAACAAGCTAGTCAACAGCAATGCGCCTGCTGCACCAAAAAATACCGCGCGTGGAGAGTTAGAACGCCCTGAAAGTGCGATCGCAGCTAGCTGACTTTTGTCACCCAATTCTGATAAAAAAACTGTAATAAAGCTCAGTCCTAAAAGATGCCAATCCATATAATTAAGGGGGAATGGGGAATGGGGAATGGGACTTTCTCCAATGACAAATGACCAATGACTAATGACTAGTAAATACATCCCAAAACAGCATTAGGGAAATTACCAACAACATCACACCTGCTGATTTCTCTACAGTTTTTGGGCTGAGTCGGTTAGCCATCCAACTACCTAAAAGTACACCTAATAAGCTCGTGGTTATCAGCGCCGCTGCCGATCCGAGAAATACCACCCAAGGCGAATGAGATTCTGCACTCATTAATAGGGTGGATAGCTGAGTCTTATCTCCAATTTCTGCGAGAAAAATGGTTACAAAAGTTGTGCCAAAAACTACTAACACTGATTGCTGCTTTGGAGGACTATCGGCAACTACAGGCTGAACTCGCTGGGCGATCGCAGGAGTTAAGTTAAAATCAGTGCTATCTTTCAGTTCTAGCTCGATTTCAGTCTGAGCTATGCCAGAAATCCCCAAAGGTGCAGAGTCAAGTTTCACAAGCAGTAGTTTTGGTTGCTAGATTATTTTCATATTTCTATCATATTCTCAGATTGTTGTAATAAATTGCAACTACATAAATGGAGATAAAAAATTATGGGGTGTTTTTGTGTCCTAAGATCCTCCTTACATCCGGATTTCTCACGCATAGTGTAGGCAGACAGGGAAGAAGAGTGTGGGGAGTGTGGGGAGTGTGGGGGGTAAAACTTCTTCCCCATCCTCCCACACCTCCCACACTCCTTGGATTTCTCACTTGTGAGAAATCCAGGTTACAGCCCAATAGCTTTATCGAAGCGTAGTATTTCTAAACTGCGATCGCCATATACTCCTTCTATTTGCTGGCGACAGCAGTCTATAGCAAAATCGTTGACTTCTTCAGGTTCAACCCCATACATATCTTGAAAAACTTCTGATTCCACGCGGCAGAAACGAGGACGATCTGAGTAGATGCGACATTCGCGCGTGGTATGGTCGAAATTAACGCACCATCCGCCTTCGCCTACCATGCTGAGGTAGAGTTCTAGTTCTGGTGGAGAGAGATACTCATCCAAATCTGGACGATCTGCTGGATCAAGATTACAGCAGGCTCCACATTGTTTTACACATTGCCAAGTTGCCATTTTGAATTAGGGAGTGGGGAATGGGGAATAGGGAATAGGGAATAGGGAGAATAAACAATGCTCAATGCCCCTATTTTACGTTTTTATGTCTTTTCTTATAATTTTGTTAAGTAAATTAAATCCAATAGGCCATAGACAGATATGATCGATTGCGGGTTTTGTAATTAAGTTATTGAATTTTTTAAGACAATTGGGAGGAGAAAGGGAAAAATGTTTGACGCTGTATCTGACTTGTTTAACGCTTTTACCAGTATCAATTGGGAAGTTATTTTCCAATTGCTGTCCGTGGCGCTAATTGTGATTGCTGGCCCAGTAGTAATCTTTTTGTTGGCATTTCGCAACGGCAACCTATAAGATTTCTGAGTGCTGATTAAGAGTTAGGGGTGAGGAGTTAGGAGTGAGTAATTAAATTTTATTCTCAACTCATAACTCATAACTCATAAATCAGCACTCACAGTATCACACTCAGAAGCAATAAGTTAATAAAGAACTTCTAACTCTTAACTGACAACGCTTGAAGTGCAGCTTGAATAATACTGTCATACTGTGGCTGAGAAATATCAACTTCTTTAGCGTTTTGACGATTAGTACCAAGTAAACCGATTATATGTCCTGGCTGCATGGCCAAGACTTTGCCTTCAGAATTTTTAATTCTTAATTCTGCTTCAATACCGTTTTTATAGAAACCACAAGTATATTGTCGCTGGTTGTACTCAAAGGTGGTGCTTGACTGGATAGGTGAAGAAGCAAAAAATTGTTGAATCTGAATTGGCAGTCTGGCACCGACTAGCTCTAGCTCGATAGTGGTGTTACCGTTAAAATAATTTTCTCGCAGTTTGTAAGCTACATCCACTCGCGGCGGTAAGCGGAAGTAGTCGCCCCAACGCCAAGCGATCGCTTTAATTCTGTAATCCTGATTATCAATAGTTTGGGCAATTGTTAATTTGATGTGACCCTTCCCAACGATTTTTTGCTCAACCACTTGAACATTAGCTGTCCAAAAAACTGGATCGGGGTTGTCCATACCGCAGGGATGTAGAGCATTAAGCTGTTGGTAAAGCTGCTGATTGATCTGATCAAGGTTAACTTCGGCATCAATTTTGAGCAGAGGCTTGAGATGCTGGGGTTCAAGACACTGGTTAGCAAACTCAATCAAACGCGATCGCAACCCCTGTAAATTTTCTGCTGGTAGAGAAAATCCCCCGGCGGCTTTGTGTCCGCCATATTTCCCTAGTAAATCGTGACAATATTCTAAAGCTTCAAACACATTAAACTCTGGAATTGAGCGTGCAGAACCGCGTATATGTTCCCCATCCTCATAAGTACCGATAAATACAGGAACGCCGTAGCGTTCTACCAACCGGGAGGCGACAATGCCAATAACACCGTGATGCCAATTGGGTTGAACAACAATTAATACACGGTCTTGTTGTAGAGATGTAACAAATTCTGCTTCTACATAAGCGATCGCTTCTTGTTCAATTTGCTGACACATTTCCTGGCGAGAAGCGTTGATTTGTTCGCACTGCATTGCTCTTTCCAGCGCCACCCCCATATCATCTGTAGTTAGCAATTCAATCACAGTCTGGGGATTACCAATCCGACCGATAGCATTAATTCGTGGCCCCAAGCGAAAACCAATATCTTCAGGCTTGAGCGATTTTGGATTTTGGATTTTGGACTTTGGACTTGTACTGAGCGAAGTCGAAGTATTGGCAATTTCCTCCCCTGCTCCCCTGCTCCCCTGCTCCCCTACTCCCCCTGCTCTCTCCTCTCCCCTCGCTTGCACACCACCTACCTGAATCAACGCCTGTATCCCAGCTAAGTTGGATTTGGGTAAATGCTGTAAACCACGTTTCACCCAACGGCGATTTACGCCAGTTAAGGGAGCTAAATCTGCGATCGTTCCTAGTGTAAACAGTGCTAGCATCGGCTGGATTAATCCCTTTGTCTCGCCTAGCTGTTGTGCTAAAGACACTGCCAAAATATAGGCAACACCAACACCAGCAACACCCCTATAGGGTGACGATTCTGCTATTAGTTTAGGGTTGAGGATAGCATTAGCTGGCGGTAATTTTTGGGGGATATCGTGGTGATCGGTGATAATCACTGCTAGACCAAGTTCTCTAGCTCTAGCGACTGGTTCAAACGCAGATATACCATTATCTACAGTGAGAATTAGCCCCACCCCTTCGCTGTGAAATTCTTCAACTATGCGTTTATTAATACCGTAGCCTTCGTGCATCCGGCTGGGAATAGCATAATCTACTTGTGCGCCTAAAGTGCGGAGACTACGCAAAAGTAGAGCCGTGCTAGTCATCCCATCAGCATCGTAGTCACCACAAATAGCAATTTTTGTTTGAGAAGCGATCGCATTTTCCAACAACTCCAAACTAATCGCCAAATCTGGGAAATCTTCTAACGGCGAAGGTAAGATTAAAGACTCTGGCTCTAAAAATGCTTGTGCTTGTTCTGGTGTTTCCATACCCCGATTAATCAACAACTGGCTGATAATGGGTGAAACATTAATCAAAACCGCCAGTTTTTGGGCAAATTCTGGTTTTTGTGGATAAATTTGCCAGCGCTGATTAGGTAAGCGCCTGGTAGGTTTTGAGAATTCAGATACAGGTCGGTCTAGCACAATACAAGTTAGAATTTACTTAGTTATGAGTGTTGAATTGAAAGTTGTTTCTTAACTCATAACTAATAACATTAATTTGCTATCTAAAACACGTTTATTCTACCATCATCCATAATATACAAAGAGCGATCGCCTGGAGAGCGCCAAGTCGGACGGAGTTCGAGCCGCAATGTGCCAAAGTTAGGTTTCGAGACAATTGCTTGTAGTGATAAACCCTTTTCGCTCCAAAATATCAGAGATGTATTTGGCTCCGTACCCTCTATTTGTTCTAAACTTAGTTTCTGCCCTGGACTCAAGGTAATTGCATCAGTCCCAGAGGGTTTTTGGATTTTGACGATGTTAGGCGTGCTATTTATCACTTCAACTCGGATGTGTTGCCCAGGTGTAAACTGAATTGGATGCGACCCACACTTAGAAGCACAAGTTCGAGCTAAGGTAGCACTGGGATTATTGATTGATGCTACTAAAACGGTAGCTGCAACTAAAGCAAATGACAGAGGCTTAAACATAATACACAGTATAAGTACTAAACTGAAATGTTACTTTAATTTTGGACTATTAAGCCTCAGCATATTTTCCAGAATTAAGCTAATGCAAAGCAACATCAGATCATGTCATCATTCTTCGATAAGCGATTTAATCGTGATTTAGCCAGTCGTCAAGTTGTTGTTGAGTCACTACTGGGTGCGTCGCTTCGCTATGCTAATTGGACTAGTGTAAGCCATAATCAAGACAGAATTAGGAATCAGAAACACAGAAGTGAATCATGCACATCCTATCCCTTCATTATCCCGATGACTTACTCATTACCTCTGGTAAATCACCCCAAGCGTTAGAAGCAGAACTCACATTTTTGCTCGCAGTCAAACTATTTGAGCTACGCCGACTATCGCTTGGTAAAGCCGCCGCCTTTTGCAGCATGAACAAACCGCAGTTCATGTACGAACTAGGACGTTTGCAAATCCCTGTTATCAACTTAGATGATGACCAAATCGGCGACGAATTGCGCGATGATTAAGCCTGTGATTGTTGCCGATAGCAGTCCCCTCATCTCTTTATCAATTATCGAGCAACTGGAAATTCTACCTCAACTGTATCAGCGAATATTAATTCCCCCAGCCGTATGGGATGAAGTAACAGTCCAAGGGGTAGGTTTACCTGGCGCACAAGCCGTCAGTCAGTTAACTTGGTTGGAAATTCAAGCCCCTGAAGCCCTGATATTAGAACCATTATCAATTTTAGTTGATCGTGGAGAAGCTGAAGCTATTGCCTTGGCTCAGTCCACTCCAGATAGTACGGTACTTTTGGATGATGCTCAAGCACGAAGGGTTGCAGAACGCTTAGGAATTCGCCGGATAGGTACTCTTGGCATTTTGCGTAAGGCGAAAAAAGCAGGCTTGATTGTTGAGCTTAAAGTATATATTGAGCAGTTACGCACCAATGGAATTTATATCCGACCTACCCTCATTGATGCAGTGCTACGGGATGTCGGAGAAATAGACTAATCGCGGGTTCAGATAAAACTCAAGCAAAATTTTTTGAGTGTTATGCAGCATAGGGTGATTCTTCTACGCATTATAGATTGAGTCTGTAGTGCGATCGCTATTTTAGTGAGTCTGGGATCACAAAACAAAACCCTGTACAAAGTTTTAACTTATTGTACAAGGTTGTCTATTATCCTAAATACTTAGGACAAGCTCTTTAACCGAAACGTCCACTGATATAGTCTTCAGCTTCTTTAGTTTGAGGAGAACTGAACATCTGGGCTGTCGGATTAAACTCAACTAATTTTCCGCGACGTTTGCCATACTCGTCAATTTCTGTATTGAAGAAAGCTGTGAAATCTGCCACTCTGGAAGCTTGCTGCATATTGTGTGTCACCATGATAATGGTGTATTGCTGCTTTAGTTCTAAGCAGAGTTCTTCTACTTGGCGGCTAGAAATTGGGTCGAGAGCAGAACATGGTTCATCCATCAATAATACATCTGGCTTCATTGCGATCGCACGGGCTATGCAAAGTCGTTGCTGTTGTCCGCCAGATAATGCAGTACCCTTCTCTTTGAGTTTATCTTTGACTTCATCCCAGATAGCAGCGCGTCTGAGGGAATCTTCCACCAATTCATCAATGTTACCTTTGTAACCGTTAGAACGCGGCCCAAAAGAAATATTTTCGTATATTGACTTGGGGAAAGGATTCGGTCTTTGAAAAACCATTCCAACTTGGCGGCGTAATTTGACAGAATTTATCTTAGGATCGTAGATATTGCGATCGCGATAATTCAGTCTACCCTCAACCCTAGCTCCAGGGATTAAATCATTCATCCGGTTGAAGCAACGCAATAAGGTACTTTTACCGCATCCTGAAGGCCCAATAAAAGCAATAATTTGTTTTTCAGGAATCTTGAGATAGACATCTAGAAGTGCCAGAAATCCGCCATAAAAAACCTTCACACCTTCAACGTTGAAGACGCTCTTTTCATGGTCAAGGGTGGCGCTATCTGATTGACTTCTACTATTATTGCTATAAGTCATTTTTCGATTCTCCTAATATTTGTGAATGTATCCAATTAGATATTTAATTACCTAACGTATTGAGAAGCGTTGTCTAATATAAATTGCTACACCATTTAAAACTAAAATCAGAAGTAACAACGCAATAATTGTCGCTGCTGCTGCATCAGCAAAACCCGGTTCAGGACGAGTGATGTAACTGTAAATTTGAATGGGTAATGCCATAAATCTCTGAAACAAACCGGGGTCAAAAGTGAGAAAACCCACAGCACCAACAACAATTAGAGAGGCTGCATCACCAATAGCGCGGGATACAGAGATAATCACCCCTGTCAAAATACCGGGAATAGCATAAGGTAAAACATGACTGCTGATAGTGCGCCATTTTGTAACACCTAATCCATAAGAAGCATTTCTCAAGGAATCTGGGACAGCGCGAATTGCTTCTCTAGAGGTGACAATAATTACTGGTAAAGACAACAAAGATAAAGTCAATGCACCAGAAATCAAAGCGGGGCCAAACCCAAGCAAATAATTGAAAACTCCTAAACCCAGCAATCCATAAACAATAGAAGGTACACCCGCCAGATTACTGATATTAATCTCAATAATTGCTGTCCACCAAGCTTTCGGTGCATACTCTTCTAGATATAAAGCTGCTCCTACACCAATTGGTACAGTAACCAAAATTACAATAGTTCCTAAAAGGACACTGCTGATAATTGCAGGACGAATACCACCTTGGTCAGGAAAACGAGAAGGAGTTTCTGTGAGAAAACCAGGTGTTAAAAATCTACCTAATCCGTCTTTAAAAATATCAAAAAGTAGCAATGCTAGGACAAATAAACCAATTAGTAATCCTAACAAAAAAAGTATTTCAAATACTTTGCCTAATGTTTCCCTACTCTCAACATTATCGGTAAATTCTATCGTAGAATCTAGAGAATTATCTTTTTGGTAACTTGTAGCCATACTTAGTTAATCGTATTTTTCTTTAAAGCGATTTGCAACCCAGTAACTAACAATATTCAAAGCTAGGGTAATTATAAACAGAACAGCACCTACAGCATATAATGTCTTAAAATTGAGACTACCACGTGGGCTATCTCCACCAGAAATTTGTGCCATGTAAGCTGTCATTGTTTCTATTGATTCGGCAAAATTAACAGTCAGCTTTGGCTGTAGTCCGGCAGCGATTAGGACAGTCATTGTTTCACCCACAGCGCGCGAAATACCCAATATAATTGAAGCGATGATTCCAGAAAGCGCGGCTGGTAGAACTACTTTAAAAATGGTTTCTAGTTTAGTAATACCTAAAGCATAAGATCCTTCTCGCAAAGAACGGGGAACTGCTTTAATAGCATCTAAGCTGATAGAACCAACAGTAGGGGTAATCATCACGCCCATCATTAACCCTGCACTCAAAGCATTGAATATTTCCAGAGGGATAATATTCCGCAACAATGGTGTGATAAACAACAGCGCAAAGTAACCATAGACTACTGTTGGTATTCCTGCCAAAAGTTCTACTGCTGGACGTAAAACTGCTGCTACTTTGGGTTGAGCATACTCACTTAAATAAATGGCCGAAGATAAACCTAAAGGAATAGCAACTGCCATCGCAATAGCTGTTGTTAAAAAAGTGCCATTAATTAAGGGCCAAACGCCAAAATGTCTATCGGCAAATAGAGGTGTCCATTTAGTATCAAGAAAGAACTCAGCAAAGGAAACTTCTTGGAAAAAACCAAATGTCTCTTGAAAGATAATTATGACAATACCAAAGGTAGTCAAAACAGAAACTAAAGCACAAGCAAATAAAATTACTGCAACAATCTTTTCAGAGATATCTTCAGATGGGTTTTTATCCAGTGACTGTCTAGATAGTAAATAAGGATCGTCTTGAGAATTGGTATTCTGCATAAACAGTTAATTTTTGACTACAATTAGACTACAATAAACAAGACTTTATTTAGATAAAGTTTGTGATTGGTTCACCTGGTTTTGCTTTTTTAAACTTTGTCCCAGTTTCACCCGTAGCAAATTTTTGTTTAACTTTGACATAAGCTTCATCGGGTAGTGCCACATAACCAACACTATCTACCCACTTCCAAGAATTTTCTAGATAAAAGTCTACAAATTCTTTGACTGCTGGCTTGGTATCTAAAGATTTTTTGCTGACATAGATAAACAGGGGACGAGATAAAGGTGTATAGATATTTTTGATGACATTATCTACTGGCACTGGTTTTTCGCACTTTCCAGTAGGACTTTCTACAGCCACCAGATTGAGTTTTTCTTGGTTTTGAATGTAGTAAGATATCCCGACATAACCCAATGATGATACATCCCCAGATACTCCTTGTACTAGAAGGTTTTGATTGTGGCTGGGAGTGTAATCTGTACGGCCATTCTTGGCTTTGCCAGTAACAGCTTGAGTCATATAATCAAAGGTTCCAGTATCAGAAGCTGGAGCATACAACTTCAGTTTTTGGTTAGGAAATTTGGGATTAACTTGATTCCAAGTTAAGATTTTACCGTCTGATTTAGCACCCCAAATCTTGCCTAGTTCTTTAATAGTTAGACATTTGGCGAAATTATTTTGACGGTTAGCAATCACAGCTATGCCATCTAAACCTATAGGCAACTCGACAAAATCAATATTCTTACTTTTGCATTTTTTGATTTCTTCATCTCGAATGGTACGAGAAGCACCAGCAATATCAATATCACCATTACAAAATTTACTGAAACCACCACCAGTTCCACTTGAAGCAACGCTAACTTTCGCTTCAGGCTTAACTTTGCCGTATTCTTCTGCAACCGCTAAAGAAACAGGGAAACCTACAGCCGCACCGTCAATACTCACTTGACTTTTTAATTCCTGTCCGCTATTACAAGCAGTGATGCTACTGGTAATCAGCATTAAAAAGGTGAGTGAAAAGCCATCTTTCAATCGGCTATGAAAACTCATAAATTATCAATTGGGGTAAAATTATTGAAAATTATTTATACTTGGCTAGCTGCTAGAAAAATATAGATATTATGCTTTGCTGGCAGCTTGAACTTTGTCAAAAATTGCCCCATCGCCAAAAAACTTTTTCTGGATAATATCCCAACCGCCTAAATCTTGAGATGTAAATAAAGTTTCAATTGGCTGATATTGAGATGCTACTTCTTGCGTGACAGTGGGGTTAACAGGACGATATTGTAATTTAGCAAATTCTCGTTGAGCTTCTGTAGAGTAAAGAAAATCAACAAATGCTTGTGCAACTTCCCTTGTACCGTGTTTCTCAACGTTTTTATCAACTATGGCTACAGGATTATCAATGGAAATATTGACTTTGGGTACAATATAAGGCAACTTATTTCCATTTTTACCTGCTAAAATTACCTCATTCTCGTAGGTGATTAAGACATCACCCTGATTTTTTTGAAAAAATAAATCGCTAGCTTCACGGGCATCTTTCGTCAAAATGGGAGTATTTTTATAAACTCTAGTGACGTAATCTAATGCTGTGGCTTCGTCGCCTCCGTTTAGAGTTACCGAACCCCAAAAAGCTAAGAATTCCCAGATAGCAATACCAGAAGTTTTTGGGTTAGCCGCAATCACTTTCACGCCATCTTTTGCTAAGTCTGCCCAAGTATTTATACCTTTGGGATTACCTTCACGGGTAACGATCGCAGCAACCGATCTACTCACAATACCACTTCTGGGAGCTTTGGTTTCCCAACCCGATTTTATCAAACCTGCAAGAGCAATTTTGCTGACATCCAGAGGAAGTGCTAAATGTACTATATCTGCTTCTTGGGAACCAGCAATCACAGCCGCCGCTTGAGCTACAGAACCACCATAACTTTGCTCAAATGTGACGCTTTGGTTATGTTCTTGCTTCCATTTTTCGACAAATTTGGGGATTATCTGGTCATGAGCCGCTTTGGTGACAGAGAAAGAAACGAGTTTCAACTTGACATCATTTTTGCTAGCTGAACTACTTCCAGAGCAGGAGGCAACTGTTATACTCAAAAAAGCACCTACCAAAAACAGACTCACAAAGCTTTGTACAGTGTGTCTATTCAACCAATTTCTAATTGTGTCCTTATATGAGAGTTGTATGGTCTGTAATGCTTTCATGACATAAGACTGCATTCTCTCAGTTAGCAATTTACTGAAATGTGTCGTTTGTTGCGACTCGCTCATCAGAATTCACCCCTAAATCTACGGTATTTCTAAGCAGATACCGTATTAGAGATTATAGGGTATATAGAATAATATTTATCATCTGGCTTCAATTTTTTTTTACAAGTAGGAACACTAGGGTCTAAACTTTGCTTGCCAAACTTCAAAAAGCTGATTTGTTTACAGCATACACACATTATTTTTGTATAGAATTGCCACAATAATTTATTGTGAAGAATTGGGGGAAAGCTAAAAGCTTTAGATTTTCATTATGAATCATCTTTAAAAGATGAATTTAGGAATGGCTCATCATCGGTAATTTTATCTGGAACGTCGAGCCTTTACCCTCATTGCTCATCACATAAATATGACCACCGTGAGCCTGGATAATTTGTTGAGCGATCGCTAATCCCAATCCAAATCCGCCGCTTTCTCTGGCACGTTCTGTATCAACTCGGTAAAAGCGATCGAAAATGTAAGGTAAATCTGCCTCTGGAATTCCAATTCCAGTATCGATGACCTGAATTACTGCCCGATCTGGGTGAGGTTCTAAGCGTAACCAGACAGTTCCACCAGATGGAGTGTAATTACAGGCGTTGTTGAGCAAGTTTTCCACAGCTAACCGTAGCAAATCGGGGTCAGCCCACAACTCAATGGGTTGTTCTGGTAAATGGCTGATCAACTTGAGCGACGCTTTTGCAGCTTGAGTATTGTAATAAACAGCTAAATTCTCTAACAAGCTATTAAGATTAACCTTTTTGAGAGATTCGGGAGTTAATTTTCCCTGATGCCGAGCTAACAGCAGTAGGTTATTGACCAAGGTACTCATCGACTTGGCACTATCGATAATGTTCTCCACTGTGGGATGGATTTGGGGATGTTCTGCTGCCATTAGTAACCCAACTTGGGCATTGGTCAAAATCGCAGAAAGGGGCGATCGCAACTCATGAGAAGCATCTGATGTGAAGCGTTGTAGTTGATTATAGGCTAGCTGAACAGGCTGCATAGCTATACCACTGAGTACCCAACCTGTAAGTCCAATTAATCCCAGTGCTACAGGTACAGCAAGGGTCAACATTAACTGAAATTCTCTGAGATCGTTTTGAGTTTCTGTTAGCGGGATAGCAACTTGCAGATAACCGATGACCGAATTTCCTCCTTGAACAGGTAGGGTGACTTGACGCAGCCAAAGCGTCTCACCTGTAAACTGGTCAACGGACTTAATCGTGAGAAACTCCGATGCTATTCCCAACTTTTTTGGAGGTGGAGTACCAAAAAACCGCTTGAGTTTGCCATACGGGTCATACCAGCGAACATAGACCAGTTCAATATCTGCGGGGTGAGAACCACTACCTAATAGCGGTATATTGCTCAGATCAACTTCTTTTTGTCCTTGAAACAGCCGATACTGCGAACTGGCTGCCATTAGCTCTGCTCTTTTATAAAGCAGTTGATCTAATGCTTTGAGCTTGTCTTTTACCTCAAGATTGTAAATGACTCCAGCAAAGAGAATCAGAATGCACCCCATTGAAAGGGTAAACCAACGAGCTAAGTTACGACGACTGCGGTTAAACACAAATAGAAGAAGAATTCAGAAGTCAGAAGTCAGAAGTCAGAATTCAAGATGTAATTAAATCGGATTAGCATTCTACTTGATTGTAGACTCTGAAATTAAATCTCAAGATGGTTCTGGAGGGTTGAGGCGATAGCCCATACCGTAGACAGTTTCAATCCAATCGGCTGCTGCTAATGTTTGCAAACGTTGGCGAAGTTTACGAACTAGAACGGTGATTGAATTGCTTTCTGGCTCACTACCCCACTCCCATACAGCTTGCTCAATCTGGTTGCGAGTCAGGACTTGCTTAGGATGACGCATGAAGTACTCTAGCAACTGAAATTCTTGGCTGGAAAGGGATACGATCGCCCCTTGTCGCTCCAAAATTAGTCTATCGAGATGAAGTTCGAGGTCTGCCAAGCAGAGGGTGTCTCCTTGCCAAAGGGGCGATCGCCTCCTCAATGCCCGCACCCGTGCCATGAACTCTATAATATCAATCGGTTTGACGAGGTAATCATCTGCTCCGGCATCTAATCCTATGACTTTATCGGGTGTGGTATCTTTTGCCGTAATCATTAATACGGGAGCTGTTTTTCCCGCAGCCCGATACTGTTGACACAAACTCACTCCACTAATCCGAGGTAACATCCAATCCAAAATCAGCAGGTCATATTCTTTTTCAGCCAAAAGCCATTGAGCGGTTTCACCATCCTTGACACCATCGACGCTGTGTCCCGCCTGAGAGAGAACTATTTGCAGCGGCATTAATTGCTTGGGATCATCCTCTACCAGTAAGATTTTCATCGCTTTTATACACTTGTGCTTGTTTAGAATAATCCATTGAAGCAATCTCAACGTCTTTCATCAGTAAGATTTCAGAGGATTGTGTACCCCATTAGGATATACATGAAGTGTTACCTAGCAAAATCAGAAGCAGGTGTAGTGTGTGGCGTATTAGTAAACGTTGGCTGCAAGGGCTGGGATTAGAGTTTTGGTTGCCTCTACCACTAGTAGCGATCGTGTTTTGGCTTGGCTGTAATTTCCTAGCTGCTCAAGAGTTAAGCCGACCCTACTCCACCGAGAAAAAACTTCAGTCAGATACTCAGCTTGAAGCACGGGTATCAGTCAATGTGTTGCTCATTAACGCCGCCGTCAACCAAACTAAAAGAATTACCCAGGTAGAGGTGGAAACAGCAGATCCCATACTGAAGCGATTGGAATTAGAACTTCCAACAATAGAATTCAGCCAGATAGAAGCGACAATTGCCCAAGAACTAAGTCTACCCCGTGAAGATGTTAGAAAGTTAGTGCGCTATGAGATTGTGGAATAACATTCATCCGATTTCAGGCTATTACTATAGTTCAAAAAAGCTGATTGATTATATAAACTTTCTGAACTCCTGACTTTTCTTTTCAATACGTTCTGCCTTGGTTTTTAATGTTTGATTCATGGCTTCAAACCCTTGGCGAACGTCGATATTTAATCGACGAGCTAGCAGAGGTACTAGTAAGCCCTGGAAAGATTCTTGTTGAATGAAACGGACGCGTAGGCGTAGCTCATCGTAGACATCGCTTGCTAACGGTTCAATGATAAAGCTATGTTCAACGTCAAATAACCCTGGTATCAAAAAGTGCCATAACCAGCGCAGTTTCCGATTAGGTTCTACCGTAATCACTGTAGGTCGAAAGGTCACAATATCTCTACCCGGAGGTTGAAAGTGAACGGTTAGCTGTGCCCCTTCACTCAGCAAACCACTAATTTGACGAATAAACAGATTCCAATGTGGAAAACTGGCAAAATCAGTGAGTAGGTTCCAGACTTGCTCATCGGATGCCTGAATTTCAATTTCAGTGTAGATTTTCATGAGTATGAGTTGATAGGAAAACCAAAATTAAAACGGTTATTCCTGCTAAAAACAACCCCATATATTCTAGTCCTAGTAATCGACCAACCCAAAAATTACGGTTGAAGGTAGGCAGATAAAGCAGGTGAAGAAGAGGGAGAAAATAACTTGATTTTCCTACCATAAAATAAACCCCGCAAAGTTTCTTTAGTGGACTACAAGAAAATTAGATTATTTCTTGTAAAACATAATGAATATTATTCGTGGAACACTCACGTTTTAACAGCAAAATTAGGTGGTTGGTAGACAGTTCTGAAGGAACTACTGACCTTGAACAACCAGGACGGAACATGGAGCGTGATGAACGACGTGATTGCTCACACTTCCTGCTAAAAGTTCGGCAAATCCATTAAGTCCTCTACGACCAAGTACAATCAAATCTGCTCCCCAACTCCGGGCTAAATCACAGATGTTAGTCCCAGGATCTCCTGTTTGATAACTGAATTCTGCCATAATGCCTAGTATTTTCGCTTTCTGATAGTACAACTGGAGTAAACTTTGTGCCTGTTGTGTTTCTATTTCCAGGTCTACTAAATTCACAGTGAGTTGACTAGAAGCTGCTAGCTCAATGCTGTGACCAATCATTAACTGAGCAGCATCTCTTTGGGCTAACTCCAGCGCTTTTATAAACACTGTTGCAGTCGCAGGTGAATCATCGACCGCCACCAAAATCTTCTTAAAGCTCATATCCAGATCCAATAATCAATTACTGCATTTTCATTTGTTGTCTTTTAGCTTGAGGGACAAATGTGATTTAAAAGTGAAATTAGCTAGATAAACGATTTATTCACTTTTCGTTCACATTCATCAGCAATCCTAGAAAAAAGCGGATAAACGAAACTAACCTAACTGAGGTTTCAAACGAATACCTAAACTAATACAGTTCCAACTCACACTAGAAAACTATAGTTTTTTTCTATTTGGAAATTAATAAAGCTTCGTTTTAAACTTACTGATTTTTATAGGATATGTTGTTATGAATTTATGTCCAGTTAAAAATGCAATCGGTGTCATTCCTACCCGTCAGGCTGCAACACAGGTGCTTGATGAACTCAGAGCAATTGACTTTCCTATGCAGAAAATTTCTGTGTCCACTTTAGACTTGGAAGACGAAAAATTGCACAAGGATACTAATGCGGGTAAACATCCTATAACTCCTATTGAAGGTGCTAAAGCAGGCGCAATTACAGGAGGAACAACCGGGGGCTTCCTGGCACTAACAGCCGGACTTGGCATATTAGTTATTCCCGGTTTTGGCCCAGCATTAGCGGTTGAATCTGTGGTAAGTACACTGCTGGCGGGTGGAGCTAGTGCGATTTTTGGCAGTGTTTATGGTGCATTTCAAGGTTGGTTTGCTCCCGAAAGGCAAGCTAGACTCTGTGAGCCAACCACTTGCCAAGAAAAATTTTTGGTGAAGGTAGAGGGAACAGCAGATGAAATCTGGCAAGCGGAATCGATTCTCCGTGAGTGGGGTGTGCGGGAATGGCATATTTATGAACTTAGCAAAAGATTATCGTAATAACACAAATTTGAAAAAAGAAAGATACAGATTCAAACAGAGAAATCCAGATTAAATCTGTTAATTACTAATTATTTTTTGGAGACGAAAATGACAGCAAATACGATCGCTACAAATACTTTTGCCCAGACAACAAAAGATTTACTCAACTATGAATGGCATACTCTAAGCGAACAAAAGGTTGTGCAAACGTTAGCCAGCCATCCCGAAGCAGGTTTGACCCATGAAGAAGCTACCAAACGACACCAGCAGATGGGTGCAAATCAACTGACTGGTAAAAGTGGAAAAAGTTCTTGGCTACGATTTTTAGAGCAATTTAATCAACCACTACTATATATCTTGCTGACGGCGGGAGTGGTGACGCTACTGCTGCGAGATTGGCTAGATGCGGGAGTAATTTTTGGTGTCACCCTGATTAATGTCATCATTGGCTACATTCAAGAATCTAAAGCAGAAGGTGCGATCGCTGCTTTATCCAAAGCCATCACTACCGAAGCAACTTTGATTCGCAATGGTCAAAAAACCCGTCTGGCTTCGACTGAACTTGTTCTGGGTGATTTGGTATTGCTGGCATCTGGGGATAAAGTACCCGCCGATCTGCGGTTATTAAGTGTGCGTGGTTTGCAAGTTGATGAGTCTGCCTTAACAGGCGAATCCGTTCCGGTGGAGAAAGCAACAGCATCGCTGGCTGTCGAAACACCGTTAGCCGAACGAAGCAATATGGTGTATGCCGGAAGTTTCGTCAGTTTTGGACAGGCAGAAGGGATTGTAGTAGCGATCGCAGATGCCACTGAAACCGGTCGCATCTCGCAGTTAATTGAAAGCAGCACAAATCTGAAAACACCGCTAACGCGAAATATTGACAAGTTTAGTAAAAGCTTGTTGTATGTCATTTTAGGTTTAGCTGCTTTGACATTTGCAATCGGATTAGGACAAGGCGAATCTTGGATTGATGTTTTCAAAGCGAGTGTGGCTCTGGTAGTCAGCGCGATTCCTGAAGGATTACCTGCGATCGTTACCGTCACTTTAGCGATCGGAGTTTCCCGAATGGCAAGACGTAAGGCGATTATTCGCAAGCTACCTGCTGTGGAAACCTTGGGAAGTACCACTGTTATTTGCTCTGACAAAACTGGGACGTTAACTGAGAATCAGATGACGGTTCAAAAGATTTATGCAGGTGGACAACATTACACCGTTAGCGGTATTGGTTATGCCCCAGAAGGTGAAATCCTGATGAATGGACAGCCTGTTGATTTCAATGCAGATGGACATGTTGCTCTTTGGGAATCCCTGGAAGCAGGATTGCTCTGCAATGATTCTCATATCGAATGGGGAGACGGACAGTGGGACTTACTAGGAACCCCAACTGAGGGAGCATTGATTGCGGCTGCCAATAAAGTGGGATTGACGCAAGCCAATCTAGAGCAAGAATTACCTAGAATAGACACCATTCCCTTTGAGTCCCAATTCCAATACATGGCGACTTTGCATGAATTGGATGCAAAGCGATCGCTCAATATCATTTATCTCAAAGGTTCTGTAGAGGCAATTCTCCAACGATGCGATCGGATGTTCGATGCTCAAGGACAACTCGCTCATCTCAATCCTGCCGCAGTGGAACAAGAAGTTGCTGGCATGGCAAACCAAGGGTTACGAGTGCTAGCTTTTGCCAGCAAAGAAGTTGCCACTAAGCGATCCTTGGATCGCAATGATATCGATAAAGGGCTAGTGTTTCTGGGACTTCAAGGCATTATCGATCCGCCTCGTGAGGAAGCGATCGCCGCAGTAAAAGCCTGTCAATCTGCTGGGATTCAGGTGAAAATGATTACAGGCGACCACGCCCTAACAGCAGCTGCGATCGCCCGTCAAATGGGGATTTGCTCGACTGAAGCACAAGTTTTCACCGGACGGCAATTAGCTCAGATGGATGAAAAAGAATTTGCCCAAGCAGCTGAACAAGGTATGGTATTTGCGCGAGTTGCCCCAGAACAAAAATTGCATTTGGTGAAAGCGTTGCAGTCTCAGGGTGAAATTGTTGCCATGACTGGAGATGGTGTCAATGATGCTCCCGCTCTCAAGCAAGCAGATATTGGTGTAGCGATGGGCATAGCCGGGGCAGAGGTTGCCAAAGAATCGGCGGATATGCTTCTAACTGACGATAACTTCGCCTCAATAGAAGCGGCTGTGGAGGAAGGACGTGGTGTTTACCGCAACTTGCGAAAAGCGATCGCCTTCTTGCTGCCGATCAACGTTGGCGAATCCATGACGATTTTGATTGCCATTCTTTTGGCAACCGTGCTTCCCATTTTACCAATCCAAATTCTCTGGCTCAACATGGTCAGTTCAATAGCGTTGATTGCTCCCCTCGCCTTTGAGCCAAAATCTGGACAGGTGATGCAACAACCACCCCGCAACCCTAGAGAAAGACTTTTATCAGGTGGGTTACTCCAGCGCATCATCGCGATTTCCGTCTTCAATTGGCTGGTAATTTTTGGGATGTTTCAATGGATACTGCAAACTACAGGCAATGAAGCATTGGCGCGCACGATGGCAATTAATGGGCTGGTTGCAGCAGAAGTCTTTTACCTGTTAAGCATTAGCCAGTTTTTACCATCTCTAGTCGTGAGAATCCAAGGTAAACGCACACCCGTAGCCTATGCACCTGCGATCGGAATTGTGGTTGTGGTGATTTTACAATGTCTGTTCAGTCAGTGGAGCATGATGAATCAAGTGTTTGACACCACACCTTTGACATTTATCCAAGCTCTTATTTGTATGGGTGTAGGTTTGCCAGTGGTGTTTATAGCTCTCATCTTGCAGCGTTTCGATCCGCTCAATTAAGGGTTGAGCCGACGGTATCCGGTCTTAGAGGTGCAGAAAACTTTCCAGAGTCTCAACTTGAGAAGACAGTGATACGGGAGAACTCAATTTGTTGCTCTATCTGCGTTCGTTTGCATCTTTAAAATCTTGACATCCTCCCCACCGTAAACGGTCAGGATTCCTAAGACTCACGACTTAGGTTTCTGCTTCATAGCAACTGCCTCCACCCCCTAAGAGGATTTGGTCTTATGTTCGCTCCACAGACTTTACGACTGCGTGTCCCGCAGCAACTCGAAAACAAACAAAATTCTCAGGTGTTTTGTAACTCAAGGATGAAACCATTGCCTCTCGTTCTTATCCCAGTCTGCCCTCTTTTCTACGCCGTTGATAGTCTTCTATCAAACTTTGGTGTTAGGCTTTATGTCTCCGATGTCTGGGTGGGTCAACGACCAGTTTAATTTTACCACGATATCTCTAATATAAAGCCCTGCTAGAAGCACAGGGTTTTAAACCCAATTTTCTGATAACTATAATAATATGGTCTTGACCAACAAATTCCTCAAGTGTTCGTGGGCGCATCCGAGCCGCTAGGGGTGCTTCTTCTTCAGTAGGGATCTTAAACTAGAATGATTATCAAAATATATAGCTAAGAATCACATTGCCTTTAAGCTAGGGAATGTTGAAATCCAAGAAAATTATTATATGAATGCTGAAGAATTTTTAAACCAAGGATTGAACCACAGTTTGCAAGGCGATTATCAAGGAGCGATCGCAGCTTACACCCAAGCAATCAAGCTCAACCCTAACTCTGCCGAAGCTTACCATAATCGAGGGATTATTCTCACTGGTCAACTCAAAGATTATCGTGGTGCGATCGCAGATTTTAATCGGGCTATAGAAATCAATCCCAATTTTGCTACAGCCTACTATTACCGGGGTAATGCACGTTACTTTTTAGGCGATTATCAAGAAGCGATCGCAGATTATAACCAAGCATTAGAAATCGATCCAAATCTCGCCCAATCTTACCACAGCCGAGGTAATGCCTACTTTTCCTTAGAAAAATACGATCAAGCGATCGCTGACTACATCCAAACAATAGAAACTAGTACCCAGTTAGCTGATAATATCAATATTGATATTGCCAATGCTTATCATAATCGGGGTGTAGTTTGTTTTGAAAAGGGTGATCATCAAGGAGCAATCGCAGATTTTCAACAAGCTTTACAGTGGTATCCCAATTTTGCCGCAGCATACAGCAATCGGGGTAATATTCACCATATCTTAGGAAATTTCAAGGAAGCGATCGCCGATCATGACCGAGCATTACAATTAGATCCGAAGTTGGCGGAAGCTTATCATAATCGAGGTAATGCCCACTACTCTTTAGAAAATTATCAAAGTGCGATCGCAGATTACAACCGCGCTCTAGAAATAAATCCCAGGTTTGCTGGAGCATATTACAACCGGGGTTTGGTTCTAGCTCATCTCAAAGAATATCACCGAGCAATTGAGGATTTTAATCAAGCGCTAAAGTTCAATCCTGATGATGTGCAAGCTTATTGTGAACGGGGTCTTGTCCGTAGTACCCTTGGGGATTATGAGGGTGCGATCGCAGATTATGACCAAGCTTTACAAGAAAATCCGACTCTGGCTTTAGTATATGGCTTTCGGGCCAATGCTCTGCGCCGACTGGGAGACTATCAAGGCGCAATTGAAGATAGCAATCGATTATTACAACTCAACCCTAGTTTAGCTGAAGGATATTGCGATCGCGCGGCGGCTCGTCGTTCTTTAGGAGATCATAAAGGAGCAATTAAAGATTACGATCGGGCATTACAGATTAATGATCAATTAGCCGCAGCTTATTATGGTCGGGGGATTGCCCGTGAAGCTTTGCAAGATTTACAGGGAGCAATTGATGATAATACCCAAGCGATAGAGTTGGTTCCTGAATTCTCGCAAGCGTATTGTAATCGAGGAAATGCTCGTCGTCTTTTGGGGGATGAACAAGGAGCGATCACAGATTATAATCAAGCATTAAAAATTAATCCTGATTTAATTGAAGCATATTACAATCGCGGTTCAACACATTACGCTTTAGAAGCTTATGAAAATGCGATCGCAGATTACACCCAAGCTTTACAAATAAATCCTCAATCTGCTGCATTTTACAGCGATCGCGCTAATGCTCGCTATGCTCTAGAAGATTATCAAGGAGCAATCGAAGATTACAGTCGGGCGATCGCGATCGATTCCAGCTTTGCTGAAGACTGGTACAATCGGGGTCGTAGCCGTTCTCTATTGGGAGATTTACAGGGAGCGCTCACAGACTTAAACCAAGCCTTACAACTTCAGCCTCATTGGGCTTCAGCTTACATCCTGCGAGCAGATGTCTACCAAAATCTGGGTGATTCTCAAGGAGCAATTGCGGATTTCCAGAAATCCGCAGATTTGTATTACCAAGAGGGAAATGTTCAGTATTATCAACAAATTATGGAGCTAATTGAACAGCTTCGATGAAGGGATTGGGGATTGGGAAGAGGACAAGGGGACAAGGAGAATTGGGGACAAGGGGAAAGACTTGTTTCAAGTTCTCATTTCTTGTCCCCTTGTCCCCCTGCCTCCCTTACTTCCCCTACTTCCCCTACTTCCCCCACTCCCCATTCCCTTATTTATTCAAAGTAAAAGCGTTTCATGAAGCGGCGGTCAATGCAATCTTTGTAATGCCACAAGAGTTTATGAGGTGGTAAAGTAAAAATGCCTTTTGTTGCGATCGCTCTTCCATCTCCTGTACCAATTAGACTTAAATATTGTTTCTGCGGCTTATAGGGTTTGAGTGACTTACCTAATATAATTCGCTGCAAATTATTAAATAAAGGTTTACCTTGTCTAACAGCAAACACCCCAGCTTTTGGACGCGGATAATTTACCATTGTGGCGATGTCACCAGATGCAAATACCTGCGGATGTGTTTGAGATTGTAAGGTATCCTCTACCAGAATAAAACCTTGCTCATCAGTTCCTAATCCTGCAATTTTTAACCATTCAGGTGCTGAAGCTTGTGTTACCCAAAAAATTTTATTACAGTCTATCGTCAAACCAGAGTCGCACTTAATCTCAAATGTTTCTCTAGTTTCCTTGGAGTTTTTAGGTGCTATATTACACACATTTTCTCCAAGATGTAGCTTAATACCTCGCTCGGTGAGAATTTGCTGAAGTTGATGCCGTACTGATTGATGATAATTGGGCATCAGTTGTATGTTACGCTGAAATAAATGAATTTCCAGATTTTCAATTGGTTGTTGATTTTGATGGAAAATCTGATGTAAATGAGATTGCATCGCCAACGCCAATTCTACACCGCCAGCACCTCCACCTGCGATCGCGATCCGAATTGGTTCTTGAGGATTTTTACCTACGGCTGCAATTAGTTCATACCAATGTTCCAATAGCTGGGATACTGGTTTAGCTGCGATCGTATATTCTGCTGCTCCTGATACAGACACTCTGGCCGGAGTGCTGCCAATATCAATAGACAGCACATCAAAATCTACCGCCAATCCGTTAGCACAGAGAACTTTGTTGTTTTCCAAGTCTAGGGCAACTACTCTGTCAATATACAAATTTGCTTGAGCAAAGTTAGCCAATGGTTTCAAATCAATATGACATTCATCATGGGTGTAAAATCCAGCAATGTGTCCTGGTAACATTCCAGAGTAGGCTGTCTTTTGATTTGCAGTAATCAACGTCAAACGCACTCCGGGTAACGGCTTTATTCCAAACATTTTCAGGGCAATTGCATGGCTGTGACCGCCACCAATTAGCACTAAGTTTTTAACCATAGTATGTTGACAGTAATCATTAATTATTTTCACGCTGTAAAAGATATTTCATTAATCAATAACAGTCAATTAGCAAAAATATATCTGGGGATACAGGTTTTCCAAGAAAAAATTATCCAAACTCAACATAAGTCCCCAAAATATCATTTAAGAATAGCAATTGAACAACTAGAAAATAACACAACAGAAAACAGTTTAGCTGTAATTAATGATTTAGAGCAAATTGCCAAAAATCATCCACAGTACCACTGGATAATTATGAACATTCTTACTACTTTTATCCGAAAAAATACTCTTTATCTACCTCAAGAAGAAGTAACGATTAATCTGTTAGAAAAAATTCGTCTAGATATTCAAGCAGCCCTTACCGTTATCGCTAAAAGAGATATAAATAAAGACCCAGAAAATGAGCATCTTGATTTGAGTTATATCGATATGAGAGGAGCAAACCTGAATAAGGCGAATCTACAAAAGACAAACCTTTATCAAGCTAATCTTGCTGGGGCAAACCTCACAGAAGCTAATCTTGCAGGAGCAATTCTCAGTGCGGCTAACCTCGAAGGTGCTAACTTATATTTAGCTAACCTAGAAGGGGCAATTCTTAGTGCAGCTAACCTAAAAGGAGCTAACTTAAAAGGAGCTAACCTGCATTGTGCAAGCTTATATCTAGCTGATTTACATGGGGCAATTCTCAATGATGCCATACTTGATGGAGCAAACCTTAGAGAAGCTAAATTCTCTGAGTAAAATACCAGTTATACAAGGCGAAAGTTAAAATTAAAAACCTTATAGGGTAAAATTTTCACCAATTTTCAGTAATTGTTCAATTTTCGCCCTAATCTACTAATATATTCGATATTATTACTTAGTTAAAGAGGTCTTCTGACACCTATTATAATTTTCTGCTAAATGCTATACTATTTTTTCCAAGCATCTAAGTAATAATTCTAGGTTGTAAGGAAAATCTTTACCATGTCTTCTAAAAAGACAGACACTCTGTTGAATTGGTTGATAACTATAACAGTTATATTTGGCTGCTCATTGATTGTAATTTTCTTTGCTTTATCCAGTATTAAAGAATTGTCAATTCAGGAAAAAATTCAGTATAGAAACCAAGCGTTAACAACTACTGCAATAGTTTTTCTGGCATCGGCGGCAATGTTTAATACCTATTACGCAGCAAAGCGGGCCCAAGCGATGCAGAAAAATGCGATCGCAGCTGAGAAAAACCTAGAAATTGGCTTTCAAAATGCCAAACTCAATCAAGATAGATTGATTTCAGAACGCTTTATGGGGGCAATTGCCCAGCTTGGTCATGATAAAGTTGAAACCCGAACAGGTGCAATTTATGCCTTAGAAAGAGTTGCTCAGGATTTTCCTAAAGAACACTGGACAATCATGGAAATCCTCACTGCCTTTGTGCGAGAAAATGCACCTATCCAGCAGGTGAAGGTTGAGCAACAAAAGCCGGAATATGCACCAGATGCTTATTCAGGTAGGCGTAGAGGTGGGCCGCGTCCGACACAGCAGTTAGAGCAAAACCTCCATGAAGAATTTCCAATAATCCGCACTGATATTCAAGCAGCCCTAACTGTTATTGGCAGGCGTAATTCACTAGAAGACCCAAAAGATCAGAAACTTGATTTACGTCATATCGACATCAGACGAGCAGACCTGCTAGGTGTTAACCTACAACAAGCAGATTTACGTGGGTCTGACCTGAGTGGGTCTGACCTGCGTGGAGCAGACTTGAGTGAGGCTGACCTGAACGGCGCTAAACTCATTAGGTCTATTCTCTATGAAACCAAATTATTAAAAGCTAGCCTCTGTGGAGCTAATCTATGTTGGGCTAATCTTAATCGTGCTAATCTCTCAGGGGCTAACCTGCGTTCAGCCAACCTTTCTGGAGCAAGTCTGCGTGTAGCGAATCTCCAAGGAGCAAACCTCTATAAAGCCAACTTGCAACAAGCAACTTTGAAAGTCGCCAATCTATCTGGAGCAAAGCTGTTTTTAGCTAACTTGCAAGGTGCAAAACTGGGTAAAGCCAACCTAAATCTAACGGGTTTGATTGGTGCTAACCTTTCAGGGGCTAACCTGAATGGAGCTAATCTTTCAGGGGCTAACTTGAATGCAGCCAAACTCCACCAAACAGAAGTCTATTTTGCCAATCTCTCAGAAGCCAGTTTAACGGAAGCTGACCTGCATCAGGCAAACCTGATTGGAGCCAACCTGCATAGAGCAACCTTTTATCAAGCTAACCTGACTCAGGCAAACCTAATGGGAGCTAACTTTTTAGAAGCTGACCTCAGTAATGTCAAACTGGAAGGGACAATTTTAACAGGGGCTAAAAACTTAGAGTTGCATCAGATTAGAAAGGCACTTGGCGATCGCACTACTCGTCTACCTGATTATATAGAAGCACCGACAGATTGGCGGCAATCAGGTTGAGTTAACGCAGCATCAGTTAGTTATTTGGGTGCATTCTACCGTTTTCACTTTAGCTTAGTTTTCCAGACTCCAACCCAGTGCTAAGGCTACTTCAGCAGCTAATTCTAGCGGATTGAATGGTTTAGCGATCGCACCAATCATTCCCATCTGATTATAACGATGGCGATCGGAAGCCTGGATTTTGGCAGTTAACAAAATTACGGGAATCTTTTTAGTTACCGGATTAGCTTGTAACTTTTCAAAGGTGGTAATCCCATCCATCTCTGGCATCATTACATCTAGCAAAATCGCATCTGGTTGGTAAGTCTCAGCTTTCATTATCCCCTCTTCACCTGAACTCGCTGTTTCAACTTTCCAGCCTGCAACCGTTTCCAAGCAAATCTTGGCAACTTCTTGAATATACTGCTCGTTATCAACCACTAGAATTTGCTTTGTTGCCATCATTGCTATCCTCTTTTTGGTTTTGATTCAATACTTCTGGCTTTGTGCATTTTTAACTCGGAATCAGGTTTGGGGTAAAGGTTTTTTCTTTCCCTTTCCCCTTTTCCCTTTACCCCTTAACCCGACAAGGATTGGGTTGTGATTAATTCGCTGAAGTAACTCCATCAATCGTTGTTCAAATTCCTAGGGACAACACGCCCTTTGGTCAAAAATTCTGCATCTTGACTTAGGCGGCTATTTATGATTTGCTCGTGACGACTATAAATTACAGGAATATTGGAAGAGTTTTGTAAATCAGTATGTGGTAAAGTCCTAAACAACGGCAGAGTGACGTAAAAAGTGCTACCTTCACCCAATGTACTTTCAGCCCAGATGCGTCCACCGTGCTGTTGCATAATGCTTTTACAAATTGCCAAACCTAAACCAGTACCATCATGATTACGTGAATCTGAAGAGTCAACTTGTTGAAAGCGCTCAAATATGATCTCAAGTTTGTCAGTTGGGATACCGCGTCCGGTGTCTTTGATAGTCAACAAAACTTCATCGCCTTCTTGTTGTGCCCCCAACCAAACCGTAGATCCAGCAGATGAAAATTTAATGGCGTTACTCAGTAGGTTAGTTAAAGTTTGGACAATGCGATCGCAATCTGCCAATACTTGAGCGGATAGGGCAGAAATGGATAGTGTCACTCCAGCTTTGTCAGCCAGAGGCTGGATAACATTTACTGCTTGAGTAATCACATCAACGATATTGCAGATTTCTGCTTCCATCTTCGCCTTACCCGACTCAATCCGCTCAATGTCTAGAATGTCGTTGATTAAACGTACTAGGCGTTCGGTGCTATCAGCAGCAATTTGCAACAGACGTTTTCCCTGCTCTGAGTCTGTCGGCAGCAAACCACTGGCTAGCATTCCGAGAGAGCCGTAAATCGAAGTTAAAGGTGTGCGGAGTTCATGACTAACAACAGAGACAAACTCATCCTTCATCCGTTCGATTTGCTTGCGCTCTGTGACATCTCGTAAGATGACCGTATAAAATATTTCATTACCCATATCTATTTTAGAGATAGAAGCTTCTGCTGGAAACTCACTTCCATCCTTTCGGCGACCATAAATTTCACGCCGTTCTCCCATCCGTCGGGCAACATTGGGAGATTGCCCAAAGTCAGCTACGTGTTGACGATGTGCTTGGAAAAAGCGCTGCGGTAAGAGTAAATCAAGACCTTGGCCAATCACTTCCTGGGCAGAGTAACCAAAAATCTTCTCTGCTCCTTGATTAAACAAGGTGATATTGTGGAACCCGTTGATAGAAATAATTGCATCATCAGCAATATCTAAAATTCGGGCAAATCGGGCTTGAGAAAACCGTAATTCTTCCTGCGTTCGCTGACGTTCATCAAGTTGTGACTGCAACTGCTGATTCACACTTATTAACTCGGCAGTTCGCTCTGCTACCCTCAACTCTAATTCATTGATAGCTTGGTGAGAGGAAGATGGCAAAGATGAGGGTAAATTTACTCCCCCTGCTCCCCCTCCTGCCCCCCTGCTCCCCTGCCCCCCTGCCCCTCTGCCCCCCTGCGTCACACGCTGCCGTAATTTCATTCGCTCTAAGCGATTGACGATCCGAGTTACAAGTTCTGGCCCGACAATGGGCTTGCTTACAAAGTCATCAGCACCAATGCTAAATACCTGATTTACCATCTCGGCATCGCTATGAACAGTGAGGAATAAGATGGGTAACTCACTCCAGTGTGAATCGTTGCGTACTAATCGACAAAGTTCTATCCCATTGATATAAGGCAATTCCACATCTAAAATCAGCATATCTGGGGCAACTGCTTCTAAAGTTTCCCAAAACTGAAGCGGATTTTCAAGAGCGATCGCTCTGAGTCCCCAAGGGCTAAGTAAGGTTTGCAACAATGCCTGAATTTGCGGATCGTCGTCCACAACCAATATTTTAGTTTCTGCATCGGAATGATTTTGCAGTGGTTGCGTCACTGTTTCTAATTGCGGGATTGGTGATACAGATATTGCCCCTGCATCGTTTCCCTCTATTTCTCGACGCAATAAATTTACCCAACTTTGGAGGTTGCCAATCTCAGATTTACTCAAGGTTTGACCAGAACTCAGCAGCAGTTCGATATTGCGGGCCAATTTTGAGCCAAGAGGCAAGCCAAAAGTCCCTAAAGACCCTGCCAAGGTATGAGCTTCTTTGGTTGCAAGGGAGAGTAATTCGGGATTTAAACTATTATTTTGATTTAAAGTTGCGATCGCTTGCTCTAGCACCCTCACCTGCTGCTCCACCCGCCCTTGAAATCGTTGCCAAATTTCTGCAACTGCCATTAGCGCTTGCTGCTGTGATTTGAGATTGGGTATTGGCGATTTTACCCTATCTACTTCCCCTCTGCTCCCCTGCTCCTCTGCTCCCCTGCTCCCCTGCTCCTCTGCTCCTGTATCCCCATGCTTATCCTCTTCCAGTGGTTTCAGACGATAGCCAATACCATAAACTGTTTCAACCAAATCACCGGGCGCTCCTACAGCTTTAAGTTTGTGTCGTAACCCTTTGATATGAGTGCGAACAGCTTCTTCTTGGGGAGTATCTTCATAAGACCAAAGATGTTCTAAAATCATGCCACAGCTAAACACCCGACGACTATTTCGCAAGAATAGTTCTAACAGAGCAAACTCTTTTGGGGTAAGCGGGAGCAGATTTCCAGCATAAATCGCTTCACAGCTACTAGGGTCTAGCCGCAACTTCCCAGACACCAGAACAGGTTGTGAGGTTACGGCTGGGCGACGCAACAACGCCCTCACACGAGCAACTAACTCTTCTATATCAAAAGGTTTAACTAAATAATCGTCTGCACCTGCATCTAAGCCGATCGCTTTCTCATGACTACTATCGCGCCCTGTCATCAACAAGATCGGCATTTGCAGACCATTAGACCGAATTTTACGACAAAGACTAATGCCATCCAGCTTGGGCAAAACTACATCCAGGAGAATTAAATCATAATCGTAAGCTTGAATAAAATCCCAAGCGGCATCGCCATCAGTAGCAACTTCAACCGCATAGTTTTGGTTAGTCAAAAGGTTAGTCAGTGTATATGCATTTAACTCGTCATCTTCTACAACTAATATTTTCATGTTAAAAGCTTTCCAAGTTAAAATGGATACAACAAATAACAACTAATAAACTTAAATTGGGAAAAAATTATCGAAGAAGAATTCAGAATTCAGGAGCCAGAATCCAGAATGTATTCTGTACGACTGGATGGAGAATCGAGGTTTAAAACCCCCGATTTTAAGACGCTCGTTCGCGGAGCGTGCCATAGGCAAGACTCGCTTTCCGCGTCGCTATCGTGGAGAAGAAAAAATTCTTTCCTTGCTGAAACCCCTGACTTGACTGCTGGGGTATTCTGAATTCTGTCTTCTGACTCCTTCTTATAGTGCTTTTTAAATAATTAAACCACATCATTCCTACTCCCTACATCGTCTAAATCTTTCGAGTCATAAAACTTCCAATACGCTACAACAGAAAAAACCCTCTGCTAAACCTGTGAAAAAACGAGTAACACTAACCTTCCCGAAACGCGCCGTGCAAATGCCAGTCACTTATGTACTGGCCAAAGAATTCAACGTCGCTGCTAATATTATCCGTGCCCAAGTTGCCCCAAATCAAATTGGCAAACTAGTAGTGGAACTAGCGGGGGATATCGATCAACTAGATGCTGCCATCGAGTGGATGCGATCGCGCCATGTTAACGTTTCTTATACTTTAGGCGAAATTGCGATCGATGAGAATGTCTGTGTCCATTGTGGCTTGTGTACCGGGGTTTGTCCTACCGAAGCCCTCACTCTCCACCCAGAGACATACAAACTGACATTCACGCGATCGCGTTGTATCGTCTGCGAACAATGTATCCCCACTTGTCCCGTACAAGCAATCTCCACTAACCTTTAACAATCCAAAAACCAAAATTCATCTTTATTCCATCTTAAACACATCCGCTATTACAGCACCATCACCCACCAGCCTACTTTTTGCTGGAGAGTCATAAACTACCAATAGCGAAGGTATACCAGCCACATCCTGAAACAGCGCCATTCCCTCAGCATGATCTTCCCGATTTCCAAATGGAATATCCTGGACAAAATCTGGATTGCTAAAGACATTTTCTCGCAGATTCACGCCATTAACCCAACGATAAATTTGCACGGGGCCATCTAAATCCATTGTTGGGCCAGCTAAAATTAACAAATCTTTGCCATCTACAGATAAATCCCGAATTCCCAAACCATTCAACCAGACAAAATGCTTTTTATATAATTCCTTTGCTTCCCCAATTTGCCGCAGTTTTAGAATTCCAGGGCTAGAATCTTCTAACTCAATTTCTAGCACCATAGCCCAACCCCGCAATACAGGGCCACGCAAACCCAAAAAAATCCGGTTTTGATAAACGCCTATTCCTTCAATATCAAAGCCATTATCTTTTCCTGGAATTGATGCCTTGATAAACAAGCCTAAATGAGGGTCGTCTGCCAAAGCTGTCATCAGCAAATTACCCTGTTCCGTTACCTCTAGTTTAGCGGCATTCAACTGCATATCTGGATTTTGGGGATGCGGGTAAGATGAGAATAAGCTACCGTTTATTAGAGGAATCCGCCCTAATACGTAACGGTTAGGCTCTGATTCAATTTTTGCCAGCCGTTTCAAGTTTTGTGCATCAGTCTTATCAGGTTTCGGCTTTTTACGTTTGTAACTATGAGAACCAACAAACCATAGATAATCATCAGTGTAAGCAAGTCCCTCTATATCTATTTCTTCATTTTCTGGTGCAGGTAGGTTGATAAATTCTGCTACCCGAAATTGTTGATGGTCTGTAAATTTATCAGTATCAACTAAAGACAGACGCTCAATAGTTGAAGTTTCATCTGACCCTAACCATAAATACTTCTGATGTGTTAGCAACAATGCTGATAAATCTTCTCTATGTTCTTTAAAATTATCTATAAAAGTCAAGATAACTTGATTCAGTAAATGTGAGTTTGACATTCTAAATCATCCTGATGATTGCAAAAAGGTTAATTATGCTATCATAATAAATTATTCATGTAAAAAAAATATGATCAGCTATTGTACATATTAAATCGCAAAAGTGAATCGTCTTTTTAGACCTTTGGTAGATAGCGTATATTACTATTAATATTATGCAACTATCAATAGTAATAAAAAACGTAACAACTTCATTGAATAAAAAATATATTAAAACTAGATATAAATTTTTAACTAATGTTATTATGCAATAACCTCATGAGGTAGTAATTAAGCTCAATTATGAAATTAGCCACACAAACCACGGTAAAAACTCTAGGGGACTACGCCTACCAAGCGATTCAAAAACACTTTAAGAAAACCTTGAAGTGGGAAAAATCAGTAAAGAAAGATGAAGATCCAGAAGCGCTTCATCAAATGCGAGTAGGAATGCGTCGTTTACGCACGGCTGTAACTAGGTTTGGACTAGCAATAGATGTACCAAAACCAATCAGCGATAAAAATATTGGTAAAATAGCCCGTCGTCTTGGTAATCTGCGAGATTTAGACGTACTTAAAGAAAGTTTAGAAACCAATTACAAACCAAACTTACCCCATAAAGAACAAGAATCTTTACAAACAGCTTTCAACGCTTTAGCTAAACAACGTGAAGATGTACTATCAAGTGTACAGAAAACGTTAAAAGATGAATCTTACAAGTCTTTAAAAGAGGCATTAGATAAGTGGTTAGATAAACCAAGTTATCAACCATTGGCATCTATTACTATCCAACAAGTACTACCAGATTTACTTCTACCAGAAGTGAGTAACTTTTTACTACATCCAGGTTGGCTAGTTGGTACTCAACTTGTGGAAGCAGAGGTAAAAATTCAGAAGAATTGGGAACCAGAAAAGATAGAAGAACAATTAACAACACAAGGCGAAATTCTGCATAGTTTGCGAAAAGAAGCTAAACGTATACGCTACCAGATGGAGTTATTTACAGACTTATATGGTGAGTCTTACGGAGCTTATATGACAGAAGTGAAAAATATCCAAGAAATTTTGGGTACGATGCAAGATAGTGCGGTCTTAACAGACTGGCTTGGCAAGGTATTTAAATCAGAAATTAAGACTGAGTTGCCTACTCTTGCTAGTTTGTTAACTGAAAATCGTTATCAGTCGTGGCAGCAGTGGCAACCCTTACAAGAACGGTATTTGAAAGTTGAAACCAGGCATAGTTTTCATTTAACAATATTACACCCACTTTCAGGGGTAATAAATTAAAAGTTGCTCTTTTCGGACTTACGCAAAACTACACACGGTAGGGGCAATACCCTGCGGGTTCGCTGAAAGCATTCTCGTAAGAGTAGCCGCTTTGTGTCTACATGAATTGCCCCTACAGTACTGCTGTATTTCTCATCAAAGAATGATTTCTTCTGGTTCCTTCACCTGATTTCAGCTTTACTATGGAAGTTAATTTTCTCTAAGATTTGGTAATTTGGTTCACCGGAATTTCAATCCAAAATTCTGTACCTAACCCCGGCTGAGAATCACATTTCAACACACCACCGTGTTTATCCACGACAATTTGATAACTTATTGATAACCCCAAACCAGTGCCTTTTCCCACTGGTTTAGTAGTGAAAAATGGGTCACAGATTCTTGCTTTCAAAGCTTCGGGTATTCCTGAGCCATTATCTGCAATGCGAATTATTACGCTTTTGATATTGCCTTCAAGCTCTCCGATAGCAGTACGAATAGTAATTTGACCGCTATGAAGTTTTGATGGAGATTCCCTGTAATCTTCAAGAGCATCGATCGCATTGCTTAAAACATTCATAAATACTTGATTCAGTGGCCCGGCATAGCATTCTACTAAGGGAAGCTCACTGTATTCTTTGACTAATGTAATAGCCGGGCTTTCTGGTTTTGCTTTCAAACGATGTTGCAAAATTAGCAAAGTGCTATCAATGCCCTCGTGAATATCAACCGGTTTCATTTCTGCCTCATCAAGGCGAGAGAAATTCCGTAAACCCAAGACAATCTGACGGATGCGATCAACCCCAATTTTCATGGAAGATAGAGTTTTCGGCAAATCTTCGATGAGAAATTCTAAGTCTATCTCGAAGGTGCGATCGCGAATCTCAGGGCTGGGGTTAGGGGTATTTTGTAAATAGAGGTCTAGTATACTCAGTAAATCTTGGGCGTAATCGTTGACATGATTGATGTTGCCATAAATGAAATTGACGGGGTTATTAATTTCGTGAGCAACACCAGCTACCAGTTGACCTAATGAAGACATTTTCTCAGTTTGGATCAGCTGGGTTTGAGTTTGCTTTAAATCATGCAGAGCTTGAGTCAGCTTTTCTGTCTGCTCTTTGGTTTGATTATGTAATTGGGCTTGTTTGAGTGCAACCCCAAGCTGATTGGCAATTTGAGTGATAAACTTAATTTCTGACGGTTCCCAATGGCGGGGTGCAGAGTTCTGATAAGCTGCTAACAAGCCCCATAGCTGCTGCCCGATAAATATAGGTGCGATCGCATAAGCCCTTGCTTGAATTTGCTCTAGAACTGAAATATGGCATTGAGAATGTCCAACTTGATAAATATCATCCACTGCAAAGGTTTCATTGTGACGATATCGGCCACCTTGGGTTTCCTGCAAATAGCTATCTTGCCAAACTGTCTTAGTATCATAACCTACTAGTTTTACCCAGCGATCGCTCACAAACTCGGCAATATATTCACCACTCCAATCAGGCTGAAATTGAAAGACTGCAACTCGATCCGCTTGTAGTGATTTACAGATTTCTTGGGTGGTTGTCTGAAAAATCGCATCTAGATCGAGAGATTCCCTAACTTTGGCGACAACTTCAAACAATACCCGTTGTTGTTCTGCTGCTTGTTGTAAATTTAACGTCTGTTGTCGTGTCTGAGTGAGTAATTCAGCTTGCTGGAGTGCTACACCCATTTGGGCCGCAATCTGACTGAGAAAGTTAACTTCAGAGGCTTTCCATTGTCGGGGGCCAGTGTGTTGATAAGTTGCCAGCAAACCCCAAAGTTTTTGCCCAACAAAGATCGGAGCAAGCACAAAAGCGTGAATTTGAAACTGCTCTAGGTTGTCGATATGACACTTAGCAAATCCCATCTTGTGGATGTCATCGACTGCAAATGTTTCATTGTTGCGGTAGCGTCCTCCCTGTGTATCTTGTAAGTACGTGTCATTCCAAACCGTATTAATACCTAGTTCTGACTCATTCGACCAATATGGACTAGCAGCCTCGAAATCACCGACAAATTCACCACCCCAATTAGAATCGAAACGATAAACAGAAACGCGATCCGCTTTGATTAATTGACAAACTTCTTTAGTGGTGGTTTGAAAAATGGTATTCGTGTCCAGAGATTCTCGAATCTCGGCAATAACCTTAAACACAGCTTGTTCTTGTTCCGATGACCGTTTTAACTCAACTGTGCGTCTTTTAACTTGTTTTTCTAAATTTTCATTGAAGACTTGTACTTGTTGCTGTAATTCATATTGCTGAATTGCTGAAGCAAAGTGTTTACCTAGATTTCTAGCCAGTTCAATCTCTTCATTCGTCCATTTTTGAGCTTGTGCTTTTTTAGATTCGCGCCAAACCTCAAACGATCGCCGGGGGTACAGTTGCCTTTGATCGCTGTCATACTGTCCTGCCCATAAAGTCTCTGTATCTATTTCATTGCGGAAAATACTTAAGTAGCCCAGCAACTGCTGACGATACTGGAGTGGGATTGTCAATATGCCGCGAATTTTAGTTGGTTGAAAAGCAACTTGTAAACTTCGCAACTCAGGACTATTATATATATCTGAAATTGCCCAAACATCGTAATTGCCAGACTTATAGTGTTCTTGCCAGATACCATACTGCTCTATTAGGGGATATATGGTTTGTTCTGGCATTACAGGTTGCTGTCCACAGATAAAAAGCTTGATACAAGTGTTTCCTGGTATTAAGCATTCTGTTAAGCTGCTCATGTTGCCATTGTTGAAATCAAAAGCTTCATTTCTAATGCAAAGCCTGCCACCAACACCATTAAAGGCCGTAACAGCCGCTTCTAAAGCTGGTTGTAATACAATAGTCGGTAGTGAATGCAGCAGGGTAGCAATGCGGTTAATGATAGTTTCTTGTTCGGCTGTTTTGCGGACTTGAGTGAGCAGACTACTTTGAGCGATCGCTACAGAGAGTTGTTCTACCACCATCTGCACTGCTTCTAGTTCATATTCTGAAATCAAACGCGCTTCCGAATTATGAGAAACCAGTAGCCCCCAGAGTTGATCTTGATAGAGAATAGGCGCTACCACAGAGGATTTTACCCCCATTGCCGTCAAATATTCAATATGGCAGGAGTCTACAGAGCGGTAACGGATCTCCTCTGAGACAGTTTCTCCATTATCCAAGTCACGTAAATGAATTTGACCAATTTCTTGAGTATCAACATTCACAACAGAACGTACCCGTAATTTTATAAATAGCTCACGGGCGCTGAGGGGAATATCGTCTGCTGGGAAATTCAGCCCCAGTAATGACGGTAAACGATTATTGTAAATTGACTCAGCAATGACCTGACCACTACCATCGGCATGAAATTTGTAAATCATCACTCGGTCAGTTTTTAATAGCGATCGCACCTCTGCCGTTGTGACTGTGATAATTTCTTCTAACTCTAAGCTTCGGCGGATACGGTTTGTAATCCGGCGTAGTAAACTTTCTTCCTGGCTATATAAAGGCAAATTTGGTTCAGGATTGGAGGCCATTGCTTATAGAAAAATCAATTAGTAGTTTGCAAAATGAAATTATTAAATCTAAAAACATTGTGAAATTTATTTCATCAATTTGTCTTCAGTAAAACTACGGTCTAATTACTAGTGAAAATATTTATTTGGCTTTTTTAAAAATTCATCGAAAAATCATGAAAAAAGACGCTAAAAAATTGCGTCTGTACTAGCTATTAAGATAAAGTTCTTGCTTGTTAGTTACAACTTTTTGTTGATAGAGAAACATTCAACAAAGTTAAACTCTTGTGTTGTCAGCAAAGCGGATTTTTAGATAGTCATCTTCCATCTTTGCCCCTCCTGGTTGTAGTGCTGCTAAGGCTTGTGGCAAAACTAAGTTACGACGATGGTTGCCAATAGTAATGTTTAATTCGTCTCCAGTTTTACTTAGTTGAACTTGGTCTTTAGGAATACCAGGTAGATAAATTTCTAAGCTGTATTGGTTTTCCTCTTGGACGACTCTAAGAGTAGTTTCTTTGTAATAAACCTGAGTCGGATCTTCATCTTTATAAAGAGTTTCCTTGAGGCGTTCCAATGCAGCTAATCCACACATTTCTTCAGAAAACAAGGGAACTTCTTTCACTGGTAGAGGGTGGAAATTATCATGAATTTCCTGGCGATATTGTTCCTGACTTTCCTTCCAACGTTGGAAAAAGGGATCTTGGACAACGCTTGGAATAATCCGATTAGCCACTACTAAATCTGTTGCAACATTATACAAACTCAAATAAGCATGGGCACGCAGAGACTCTTTAATCACCATCTTTTCTGGATTGGTGACTAGACGTACTGAAGTTTGGGTATTGTCTGTTAATACTTTTTCTAGAGCTTCAATTTGTTCATAAAACTCATAAGGTGCATCCATTACCTCTTTATCGGGTAGCGAAAAACCAGCAATTGGTCTAAAAAAAGGTTCAACCAGAGGGCGAAGTGCTACTGAGATGTTTTGAAATGGTTTGTAAAAACGACGCATATACCAACCACCAACTTCAGGTAGACTCAGCAAGCGCAGTGCAGTGCCAGTGGGGGCTGAGTCGATAATTAATACATCAAACTCACCTTCATCGTAATGGCGTTTCATCCTTACCAAGCCAAAAATCTCATCCATGCCTGGCAAAATCGCCAATTCTTCCGCCTGCACGCCATCTAAACCCCTCGCCTGTAAAACTTGGGTAATGTAACGTTTTACAGCACCCCAGTTTCCCTCTAGTTCTTGCAGCGCATCTAGTTCTGCACCCCACAGATTTGGGCGAATTTTTTGGGGTGCGTGTCCTAGTTCTATGTCAAAACTATCAGCTAGGGAATGAGCCGGATCTGTACTTAAAACCAATGTCTGATAGCCTAGTTCTGCACAACGGAGTCCAGTTGCAGCAGCGACGGAAGTTTTGCCCACGCCGCCTTTACCAGTCATTAAAATTACACGCATAGATGCTTCTATCCTGCCTGAGAATTTTTTACATTTATTTACATTATCGACTGTTTAAGGAAAATAAATGTTGTCTCTAGGCATGAACAGCATCTAAATCTAGGGCGCGATCGCGGCAAAAGCCTTGCGCCTCTAGCGTCTGGTCTATTTAGCTGAAAATCGCTGTAATTATCAGCCCGTTTCATTTTTAGAACTGCGATCGCAAATATCCACATCCACTTGAGAGGATGTTTGAAAAGTCATCTTGTCGGTATCTAAAGTTCTAGATCCTCCTAAATTCCCTCTAAAAAAGGTGGGTTAGGGGGGATCTAAAAGTGCCTAAAGTCACAGCAAAACACTTTTCAAACAACCTCTTAGTCTCACCACAAAAGCTACTAGAGGCTTTGCCCGAATTTCTCACGTATTGTGTGGTTCGGGTAGGGAGTGTGGGAAGTGTGGGAGGTGTGGGAGGCAATGCAGCGTTCATTGATGTGCAGTTATTCAATTCCTCCTCTTTCTCCCCACACTCCCCACACCCCCCACACTCACGCTCATTTCTCACAAGTGAGAAATCCAGGTTTGGAAGTTGTCCAAGAGCGATCGCTTGGTTTACTTTTTATTCCAGAGACTTAAAAATGCTTGAGAGATAGCTGGGGTAATCTGACTTTGTAAGTGATTTAGTGCATCACGATGGTTTTGATTGTTGTCGTCATAATAAATGAACAAATTCGTCAGCTTGACAATCTCAGGATTTTGGTCGTTTGTCCCTCTCCATTTGTTAGTAACTTTGTGTAAAACGTCCTTGGGTAGGTTTTGTTGTAAGTTATTTAACGCTGCAATGTAAGAAGGATTTTGAGGATTCTTTTTGAATTGGAAGCACAAATCTATCAGCTTGAGTTGTGATTGTGGCGGCGTTGGAGGCTTATCTGTTAAGTTAGGCTGCTGTAGAATTTGACGCTGTTCAAAAGTGGCAATGCCATTTTCAGTTAAACCCTGAGATTTCTGAAATTTCTTGACTGCTGTATAAGTGGCTGGCCCATAAAAAGGCTTGTCTGGAGGAATTTCGGCAGGGGTTGCAAAACCGTGAAACTTCAATCTATTTTGAAGCCCTTTGACTGTCTCTTCCATTACTGTTCGAGTCTCAGCATCAGCGTTACCATTTTCCACAAGTTTTTTTGAGTACTGCTTCTGAAACTTTTTAATCGCTTCTTCAGTAAGATCGTCTGTCAATGAATTGTTATTGCGCTTCCAGGGAGCGAATTTAGTGAGATCCGGCTTCGGATCAATCTCAGGTGCTAAATATCCCAGCCCGATCAAAATATGACGAATTACTTCAGGGCTACTAATGGCCATGCTCTTCGATTCCTTTGCTACTAAACTACCATTTAATGTATCTGGTTTTACAAAAATTAAGTAAGTAGAGATAAATAAATCTAACATATCTTTTTTGCAAGGCGTTCCAAAAGTTAAGCGATGTGTCACACCAAGTTGCTTTTCTAGAAGAGGTTCGGCGTAAGTAACTAAACACCTGGAAAAAGAAAAGTGGTTTTAAGTCTTGGTGAGCGATCACTTATTCTCAACTATTGATGATGATACTACGTGGTAAGGGCGTACAGATATGCGCCCCTAAAAAACCTCAAACAGTGAAATGTGAAGCAAAAAATTGCTAAACACCTTTCCAGTATTGATCCTTTGAATTGGTACGCTTTTTGCACTTAAAGTTGCATAGCCCAGAAGCGATCACTAATTATTATTGCTGCTGTGTTAATGTCCATCAGTTCAATTGCCACCGTTACTATCCCATCATTACAACGCTAGCTTTTTGACTATGGCTGCGATCGCAACTCTTGCCTTAATTTTCTTCTGGTTTTCATGGGCGAAACTAAATCTACAGCCTATCCGGTAAGCTCTAAATCGGGGCTTGCTACGTTTAGGGAATAGAGCAATGGTAGTTTTGCGATATCTCGTGATTATTATCACCTACATCGGGCTAGGATTAGGATACTTGCCCGGACTGCGGATGAATCGGGCGACGATCGCCATTGTTGGTGCTGCCTTCTTAATGGCATTGGGAGTACTAGATTTGCCTGCGGCGTGGGGTGCGATCGACTATAAAACACTAATTTTTCTATTTGGCATGATGATAATCAGTGCCAATCTCGCCGCCTCTGGTTTTTTTCAGCTTGCCCTTGATTATACAATCTGCCGCATCCACAGCCCATTTGGGTTACTGGTGGTGTTAACTTTTGGTAGTGGCATCCTCTCAGCACTTTTTCTCAATGATACGATTGCTCTAATTTTGACACCTTTAGTAGTTGGTATTACCCAATTACTCAAGCTTAAACCTATCCCCTATTTGCTGGCGCTAGCAGGTGCAACTAATCTCGGTTCTGTTGCCACCTTGAGCGGTAATCCTCAAAATATCTTGATCGGTTCCTTCTCTGGCATTAGTTATCTAGACTTTGCGAAAGCCTTAACACCACTTGCGTTGATTTGTTTGACGATTCAGGTAAGTTTATTGTGGTGGTTATATCCAGAGGTGCGATCGCTTCGTCCTTACTTAAAAGTAAAACCTCCGCGTTATCACATCTTCAAGCCACTGTTAATTAAAAGTCTATTGATTACCACCGGATTACTAGTAGCATTTTTAATCGGAATTCCTACTGCTGAAGTTACCTTAATTGCCGCCGCACTATTACTAGTAACGCGCCGCCTCAAGCCTGAGCGAATTTTACAAAAGGTAGACTGGGATTT
Source organism: Nostoc sp. C110 (assembly GCF_043099725.1). Classification (GTDB taxonomy): domain Bacteria; phylum Cyanobacteriota; class Cyanobacteriia; order Cyanobacteriales; family Nostocaceae; genus Nostoc; species Nostoc muscorum_A. The sequence continues at coordinate 297,579 of NZ_CP171148.1, forward strand.
GCTATTAATGTTTTGTGGACTGTTCATCCTTACCGAGGGTGTGCAAAAACTTGGTTCTTTAGAATGGCTTTCTCGTTTTGTTGACAATCCCTTGAGCATTTTAGGGATAACAGCGTTGCTATCAAATTTAGTGTCGAATGTACCGGCTGTACTGCTACTACATCACCTAATTCCCCATCCCGACACCCGCACTTGGCTACTACTAGCGGCGGCTTCAACACTAGCAGGAAATCTCACCCTGCTGGGTTCAGTGGCAAACTTGATTGTGGCGGAGGCTGTTGCCAAACAGGGATATCGACTCACTTTTGGGGAACATTTGCGATTTGGGCTACCGCTAACTGCTATCACTTTGATGCTTACCTATTTTTGGCTTGCTTAAAATCATCAATGAAAATCGTGATGTAACATACAAATATATAACTGTAGTATAAATCTATCAATTACAAGCAAATGAGTGATTCTCGCCTCGTCAAAATCAGCAAATATCTCAGCAAATATCTGCGACACACACCGGATGCAATTGGAATTAAACTTGCTCCTGGTGGTTGGGTTGCTGTTGATGAATTAATTACCGCTTGTGCTAAAAATAAGTTTCCAATTACCCGTCAAGAATTAGAGGCAGTAGTAGAATCTAGCGAGAAACAACGTTTTTCTTTTGATTCGACAGGTACTCTGATTCGGGCTAACCAAGGACATAGTGTAGAAGTCGATTTACAATTAGAACCTGCTGTTCCCCCAGATGAGCTTTATCATGGCACGGGACACAAATCTGTAGATTCAATTATGGAAACAGGACTTTGCAAAATGTCACGGCATCATGTCCATTTATCAAAGGATATTGCAACAGCACAAACTGTTGGTGCAAGACATGGAAAACCAGTGGTTTTTGCTATATCTGCTGCCACAATGCATCAGGCAGGTTACATCTTCTATTGTTCTGATAATGGTGTTTGGTTAGTGGATCGTGTACCACCTGAGTATCTCCAAAAAATTTGAATTTTTATCGGTTGTTAATAGTGATTTAGAAATAAACACTTGTAGAGGCGGCGATTTATCGCGTCTCAAAACCCCAAAATCTTTGCCAGTAGCCCTTAAATGAACCGTATTAGGTTATAAAGATAGCAATTACCTATGTATAGATACAAAAAAGTCCGCTTTCGCGGACTTGAATAAGGGCTTCTGTCACTTTTTCGGCTACAATCATGTATGAATCATGATGCTTTTATTGTTAATTATCGACCAAAAAAAATCAAGATATTTCAGCTAAGATAATGGACATATTTACTGGGATTATATCTTTTTACCAATACTTAAACTGATTAAATTTTAATTGTATAAAATAACTTTTATTTTTATTTTGTTTTTATAAAAAATGAATTTATAATAACACGAATTGACTTAATTGCAAAAGTATATTTGGACAAAATACAGATATATATGTCTTTTGAAAGTTCAATATTTACAAGGTTTTTATATTAAAAATGTAAAGGTGGTCAGGTATAACAGCCCCAGGAATGAATTCCCAGTCCTGGGGTTTTATTATGCGATCGCACAGAAAAATGGATTTAACCCCAACAAAGGAGAAGTTTGCCTTGTTTTTACGCTTATTCTTCCGTATAGCGGCGCGGCGTATAAACCCAGAGATTACCATCACTGCGTTTGATGGTTCGGGTTTTTGTGGAACCAACGAGAATAATTGTTCGCATATCAGCGCTTGCTGGTGTTAACTGGTCAAGTGCGATCGCTTTCACCGTCTGTCCTGGTCTGCCGAGATTCCGCGCCAACACTACTGGGGTATCCGGTGTTCTATGTCGCAGCAAAATATTTCTTGCTTCTGCTAGTTGCCAAGTACGCTCTTTGGAAACAGGATTGTAAAAAGCGATTACGAAATCAGCCTCGGCAGCAGCAGCAATCCGTTGTTCGATAGCAGACCAAGGTTTCAAGATGTCAGACAGGGAAATAGCACAGAAGTCATGTCCAAGGGGCGCACCAATGGCTGCTGCTGCTGCCTGCATCGCTGAAATACCTGGTGCTACATGAATATTGATACTATCCCATTCGGGTTTAGCATAGCGATCGCACACTTCAAAAACTGCTGTTGCCATTGCATAGATACCAGGGTCGCCAGATGAAACCACAGCGACATATCGCCCAGATGCTGCCAAATCAAGGGCCATTTTTGCCCGTGCTTCTTCTTCGCGGTTGTCAGACTCATGCCGTTGCTTGCCATCAACCAGAGAACCGATTAAATCTAAATAAGTTTTATAACCCACGAGGTCAGTTGCCGACTTGAGTATCTCCTTCACTTCTGGAGACATCCATTGCGATCCACCAGGCCCCGTGCCAATAATCGCTAACCTTCCGCGTGGTTGACCGATGGTGTTGGGGTCAATTGGTTGGGGGGCAATGGCGATCGCAATGT